>DASSPI010000088.1:0-16401 GCA_035699705.1 Xanthobacteraceae bacterium | reverse complement strand
CAAGGTGCGCGGACTCAGCGCCGATGCGAAAGCTCTTGCGGACCAGGCCTTCATGGAGACCGTCATACGGCTGCATCGCGCCGGCGAAGGCGCGGCGTATACCGGGCTGAAGCCCGCTGGTGCTGACTATGGACCGGTCATTCCGGCTGCGGAGCATGCGGTCGAAACTGGCGACTTGGCGAAGCTCAAAGCTGTGCTCGTTGAGGAAATCGAACACGCTCTGAGCGAACGGCTTGCGCACGTGCGCGAACTTCAGAAGGTGCCACTGGAGCCCAAGACTCCGGCTGAAGTCCCGCATGCTCGGGAGCGGATCAGCGCCGAGTTGGGGTTCGTTACCTTCGCTGAAACTGTGCGCCAAGCGGCTCTCGGAAAAGGTGCCGAGCACCACGCCGATTAATTGTGATCCACCAATACCGAAGGCCGGGCGCTTCGCAGCGCTCGGCTCACAATCAGAGCAAGTTATGAGGTTCGAGATTCCACCCGCGCTCAAGACCGAGCACGAGCAACTACACAGCGAACTG
This sequence comes from Xanthobacteraceae bacterium, assembly GCA_035699705.1. Taxonomy (GTDB): domain Bacteria; phylum Pseudomonadota; class Alphaproteobacteria; order Rhizobiales; family Xanthobacteraceae; genus CANKHA01. Next base: position 15,880 of record DASSPI010000088.1, on the reverse strand, counting down.
GTGCGCGCCACCAAGGCCGGGGGACGCACCGGCGAGGCAGCGAAGGCTGTCGCCAAGCTGATGCATCCGCACTTCGTAAAAGAGGAGGAGTATGCGTTACCCCCCACTTGGCCTGCTTGCTCCCTTGTCGAAGGGCGAGATTAACCCCGGCATGGCCGACGTGCTCAAGATGACCGATAAGCTTGAAGCCGAGATGCCCCATATGCTCGCTGAGCATAAAGACATCGTAGCGGCGCTCCAGATCTTGGTGGAACCCGCGTGAGCGGAAGATATGCCGGAATATGTGCGCTTTGCGGAGAACCTGATGGCGCATGCTCGCACCGAAGAAGATGTGTCCTATCCGACGGCCTTGCTTATTGGTCGATACTTGAAAGTTGCTCTGGCTGGGCTGAAGATCAAGACCGCCTGACATACGAACCCCGTTGCCGTGCCATTCCTCACCGGGCGCGGTTCAATGCAGCACAGGACGAGGATGATCTTCATCCTGACCCTCTGCCGCGCGAGCCGGTAGTTCGGCACTCGCACTTTGTACCGCGTCGGAAGCCCCTGCCATGCTGGGGATCGACTTAGGCAGGAGAATCGTCACCGTCGTGCCGCGACCCACTTGGCTGTCGATGGAAACCCGCCCTCCGCATTGGCTTGCGAAGCCATATACCGAGCTGAGGCCCAGTCCCGTCCCTTTGCCGGCCGGTTTCGTGGTGAACAATGGCTCAAACACGTGCGGTAAATGCTCTCGAGGAATGCCGACGCCGGTGTCCGTCACCCTGATGGCCACAAAGCAGTCGTCCACACCGCCGGATCCTTGATTCGTGTTTTCCGTCTCGATCGTCAGGATGCCGCCATTCGGCATCGCATCCCGCGCATTAGAGGCGAGATTGAACAGCGAAAGGTCGAGCTGGTTGGGATCGGCTAGCGCCGGCCACAGATTCTCAGAGAGGTTAAGCGACAGCTTGACGGCGTGCTCGCTATTCCGGACCGAGTATTTCAACAAATCCAGGATATCCAAAATTCTTTGATTTACGTCGACAGACTCGACCTTGAGCGGCTGGCGTCTCGCGAACGTCAGAAGACTCTGGGTGACCCTTTGCCCGCGCTTGAGCGCCTCGAGGCCGCGGCCGATCAACTCCAGCTGGTCTGGCGTGGCGCGCTTTGAAAGCAAACGAAACATGCTGTCAAATACCGACAGAATGTTGTTGAAATCGTGCGCTATGCCTCCTGTTAGACGGCCGATAGCCTCCATCCGCTCAGCTTGGCGCAGGGCAAGCTCTGCACGCTGCCGCTGTGCCGTTTCCTGGTGAGCCAGGACGATCGCCTTTTCTTCCTGCCTGGTACGCCACAGCGCTAGAAGAGCCAAGCCCACGACTGATCCGGTAGCCGGAACTCCCCACGCGAGAAGGCGAAGGATCGATTTGTACCAAATGCCCAGAATGGCTTCCTCTGCCCGCCCGGCCACGACGTATATGTCGTAGCCCGGCAGTTTGCGGAACTGATGGCGCCGCTCGACGCCATCGAGGCGTGAGGTGGCATTGAAGCCGCCACGCTCGGGCAACTGCTCGATACCTTCTGGCAACGGAAAGGATGCGCCATCCGCGGTTGGACCGGTCACCATTGGAAATCGCGCCAAAAACGCGCCGTCGCTTCGCACAAGGCCCAAGATGTCATCACCACCGGCCAGCAGTCCTCGATAGAACGCCGCGATATGCTCCGGCTCCGCGGACACATTTACCACGCCGTTGAACTCGCCATTGACCTGAGGTCGGGGCCTGCTCACGGCGAAAAATGGTTTGTTGTCAATCCGCCCAAACAACATGCGACTTACATGAGATTCCCGATGCGGCGAGTTCTTCAGGGCCTGGAAGAACTCGCGGTCCGCGGCAACCGGAGTCGCGCGGGGGACCGGAACGACGGTGGCGCTGAGGAGTGCGTAGCCGTTTCGATCGAGGACGTAGGCAGACTGTGTCTGAGGGAGTTGCTGGACCAACTGCTTAAGCTGAGCATGCAGCTCCGGCTCGCGGTTATGGATTTCCTCATCCGTTAGGCCTTCGAGGAGTTGGGTGATGACCAGCACGGCCAGTTGGTAGGTGTCGAGAACCTTGCTCGCGTGCTCGCGTGCAATTTCTGCTGTTCGGCTGAGTTCTGCATCCGTGTCGGTATGCGCTTTGCGATAGGAGCTCTCAAGCGTAAGGCCCAGTACCAGCAGCGGAATCAGAATCGCTGCCGCGAGCAGCGTGGCCACTGCTTGAACTGGCGAAATACGCGCGCGGATTCTCAACGCACACCCACCTTCAAGGCGCAGCTCTCTCGGGACGATATACATTGGAGCCCGGGGGCTGTTTTCCAATTGATCTGCATCAAAGGCCCCCGCAATCAGCGAAGTAAATTTGTCACGACATCCCGAGATAATCGGCGGCAGCAAAGGAGTTTGTCGTGAACCCGATCCTGGAACGCATCCGGCTAGGTAGTATTGCTCTTGTCGCCGCCGCCACAGTAATTGGCGCTTCACCGATTTCGGAGGCGTCCGCCCAGACTGCCCCGGCCACGACGACACCTGCGGCATCGACCGACTCTACGATCAAGGCTCTGCAGGAAGCGTTGAACAAGCAAGGCATCGCGGTGAAGATAGACGGTGTTCTGGATGAAGAAACACGGGCTGCGATCAGGAAATACCAGTCCCAGCATCATGTTCCAGTAACCGGTGAACCCGACAAGGCCACGCTGGATAAATTGGGCGTTCGTCAGACCTCAACTTCCATACAGCCTCCAGTATTTGCGCAGGCTGCCCCGACGGCACCGCCCGCCACTCCGCCCGCACCGGGGCAAACATCGACCTCCCCGATACAGCCAGGCCAGATGCCGGGCAGCGGCATGATGGATTGTCCCATGATGCAGGGGCAGATGCAGTCAATGATGCAAATGATGCAGGGCATGATGCAGACAATGCAGAGGATGCAAGCTCAGATGCAGTCCGGTCAAACGCAGCCTGGCCAGATGCAGCCCGGCCAGATGCAACGCGGCCCGACCGGCAGCGAGCCACCGAAGCCTAACTGAAACACGATTGGGCATAAGAACGACGATGACCGTACATATTTCGCCGCGTAAAAGTGCCGGAATTGATGCCAGGCCGGCGACTGCGACTAGAGAGGTGAAAGCAGAGCGTCTTGACTTGCGCATCGGTGGGATGACCTGCGGCCGTTGCCCGACAACAATTCAGAAGGCGCTGGTGGCTATCGACGGCGTTATCGCGGCGCAAGTCAATCCGGCAACCAGGATTGCAAGCATCGATTATGACCCCTCACGAACGAAAATTGGCTCGATCCTCCAGGCAATCCGCGCCGTCGGGTACACCGTCGGCACCGCTACTGCGCGAATCCCAATCAAGAATATGCATTGCAGCTCGTGCATCATCCGCGTCGAGCTGGCCCTGCAGATGACACCGGGCATTGTTTCGGCCCGTGCAAGCCTTGGCCCAAACGCTGCCGACATCGAATATCAACCGGAAAAAGTCGACTTCCAGGAAATCCGTAAAGCAATTGAGTCTGCTGGGTACCGGGTGGCCGAGACGAAGATCGAAGCTCGGAATGAAATGCTCGACCCGGCAGAGGCAGCAAACGAAGAAGAATACCGGAGTTTGATGCGGAAGTTCTGGTTTGCGGCGGTCGTTTCGGTCCCGGTAATGGCGCTGAGCTACCCTGACCTGGTTCCGGGCTTGCGCGACTGGATGCCAATGGGGAGTGATACGCGACGAATCGTCTGGGCGTTGCTAGGTGTGCTGAGCTTCCCCGTGTTGGTCTGGGCCGGCTCGCAGTTCTTTTCCGGTATGTGGGACGCCCTTAAGCATCGGGCGGCCAACATGCACACCCTCATCGCGATCGGCATCAGCGCGGCTTATGCCTATTCGGTCGTGGCTGTCGCGGCGCCGGGAATCTTCCCGGAAATGGCTCTCGCCGAAGTATTTTGGGACGTAACCGACGTCGTCGTTGCGCTGGTTGTTCTTGGTCTGGCTCTTGAGATCAAGGCGAAAGGCCGTACGTCCCAGGCGATCAAGAAGCTGATCGGGCTTCAGGCCAAGACTGCGCGGGTCGTCAGGGACGGCAAGGAAACGGACATTCCGGTCGAGGAGGTGCTGGTTGAGGACGTCGTGGTCGTTCGGCCAGGCGAGAAGGTCCCGGTCGATGGAAAGGTTATCGCGGGGGCAAGCGCGATAGATGAGTCGATGATCACCGGTGAATCGATGCCAGTCGAGAAGCAGACCGGCGACGAAGTCATCGGCGGAACGATGAACAAGACCGGCAGCTTCCGGTTTGCTGCGACCAAGGTTGGCAAGGATACCGCACTTGCGACTATCATTCGAATGGTGAAGGACGCCCAAGGCTCGAAGGCTCCGATTCAACGCGTCGTAGACACAGTTTCCGGCTATTTCGTCCCAGCCGTTATGATCCTCGCGGTCCTTGCCTTCATAGCTTGGTACAATTTCGGCCCCGAGCCACGGCTCATTTTCGCCACGGTCATCTTCGTCACGACGCTGATCATCGCGTGCCCCTGTGCGCTCGGACTGGCCACCCCGACATCATTGACCGTGGGTATCGGCAAGGGGGCTGAAAACGGGATCCTGATCCGTTCCGGCGACGCCTTGCAGGCTTCGGAAAAGCTCGACTCCATCATCCTCGACAAGACCGGAACGATCACACGAGGCGAACCGGCACTGACCGACGTGGTCGTTGTGCCGGGTCATGACGAGAGCGAGGTCCTCCGTCTCACGGCATCACTGGAACGCGGTTCCGAGCATCCGCTCGGGGAGGCCATCGTGAAAGGTGCCGAGCTACGAAAGCTTACGCTGGTTGATGCGGAGAGCTTCGCCGCGATTCCCGGACTGGGGGTAAGTGGGCGGATTGACGGCCGCGACGTGCTGTTCGGGAACGCCAAGCTGATGGGCGATCGGGCAGTGGTGATCGACTCTCTTTTGTCTGAGTGGGAGCGCCTCGCCAATGAAGGCAAGACGCCGATGTACGTGGCCATAGATGGCAAGGCCGCGGGACTCGTGGCCGTCGCCGATACCGTGAAGCCGGACTCGCAAGCGGCTATTGCGCTACTGAAGGGTCTCGGCATCGAAGTTGTCATGCTCACGGGCGACAACGAACGCACCGGTCGCGCCATTGCGAGAGAGGTCGGCATCGATCGCGTGCTCGCAGAAGTCCTGCCCAATGACAAGGCGCACGAGGTGCAGAAGCTGCAGCTTGAAGGAAAATCCGTGGGTATGGTGGGCGACGGCGTCAATGACGCGCCGGCGTTGGCGCAAGCCGATGTCGGATTTGCCATCGGCACGGGAACCGACGTCGCGATTGAGGCAAGCGACGTCACGTTGATTAAGGGCAGCTTGATGGGTGTCGTGACGGCGATCGCGATCAGCCGGGCAACGATGCGCAATGTCCGTCAAAACCTCGTGGGGGCCTTCGGCTACAACACACTGGGTATTCCGATCGCCATGGGCGTCTTGTACCCGTTCACCGGACTTTTGCTTTCTCCGCTTATCGCGGCCGCAGCGATGGCATTCAGTTCGGTGACTGTCGTCACGAACGCCAATCGGCTGCGCTTCTTTCAGCCGAGGAGGGCCGGATCATGACACCGGACCGTTGGATCGTTACCGTTACCGGGCTCGCATTGGTAGCCTTCATTGTGTGGTTCTTTTGGCTCAAGCGCTCGACCGGCTTCCACGCCACGGAAACGAGCGGCGGGTACCAGGAGGCGATGATCTTGGTGAAGGGTGGTTACACGCCAGACACTATCATTGTCCGAAGCGGGCGGCCGGTTCGGCTCAATTTCCGTCGGGAAGAGACGGCTTCGTGCTCCGACAAAGTGATCTTCGCTGACTTCCAGAAAAGCGCAGATCTTCCGACCGGTCAGACCATTGCAATCGAGCTCCTGCCGAAGGCACCGGGCGAGTTCGCCTTTGCATGCCCGATGGGAATGTTCCGGGGGCGACTTATCGTTGAATAGGAGATCGGCATGTCGCTTCATGATCACGCGGATAAGCGAGACCGACCTGAAGGAAGCTTCCTGACTTCGCGAGCAGGGCTCGTGTTTATCGGCTTTCTGATTATTGCGGGGGCGCTTTTGTTGACTGAGCATCGTGCCCACGTCTTCAGCGGACTTATATGGCTGCTAGTCCTCGCTTGCCCGCTCCTGCACATCTTCATGCACGGCGGACATGGTGGGCATGGTGGCCACGGCCGGACATGACCAAAAGAAACGCCTAAGGAGCACGCTATGAACGCCGAGACACCAGCCTACGGGTTGTGGAGCCTTGTCATTATCAATTCGGTCGTCTTCGTTTTGTTTGCTTATAGCTTCTTTAAGCCACGAACACCCCGTGATTGGCGATCATTCAGCGCGTTCAGCGCATTTTTGGTGGCGCTGTTTGCCGAAATGTACGGTTTTCCGCTCACCATCTACTTTCTCTCCGGTTGGCTGCAGAGTCGTTTTCCCAGTGTCGACTGGTTTTCCCACGATGCCGGCCATCTCCTCGAAATGACATTGGGCTGGAAGACGAATCCTCATTTCGGGCTGTTCCATATAATGAGCTACGTCCTGATCGGCGGCGGTTTCCTGCTGATCGCCTCCGCTTGGCGCGTACTCTACGACGCGCAGCAACGCCACATCCTGGCAACCTCCGGGCCATACAGTTACGTGCGTCATCCGCAATATGTCGGGTTCATTCTGGTCATGCTCGGGTTCCTCGTACAGTGGCCGACCCTGCTGACGATCGCAATGTTTCCGGTTCTGACGGTCATGTACGTCAGACTGGCAAAAAGCGAAGAGCGCGAAGCAACTGCCGAATTCGGCAACGCCTACACGACGTATGCCATCACTGTTCCGGCCTTCATTCCGAGATTTGGGCGATTGTTCAGCCAGTCACCGGCTGGCAATTATCATCGGGGCCGAGAAGACAAAATACAGCTCCCAAGATAGCGACCCCAAGACATATTGGCTGGCGCCTTCGCGTTCCGCATGAGCAGCTTAGACCAAAATGAGTCAGAACATATTCACCGCGCGGGGCCTTACGAAGATATACAGTTCGGGGGAGGTGGAGGTGCGGGCGTTGCGCGGGCTCGATCTCGATATCCCGGCGGGAGAAGTGGTTGTTCTGCTTGGCCCCTCGGGCAGCGGTAAGTCCACGCTATTGAATATCATGGGCGGTCTGGACCGTACCTCAAGCGGCCAACTGTTCTTCAAAGACTTGGAACTCACGTCCCTCGACGACAGAGGTCTAACGACCTACCGGCGTCAGCATGTGGGTTTCGTCTTCCAGTTCTACAACTTGATGCCAAGCCTTACGGCCTACGAGAATGTCGCGCTCGTAACCGAAATTTCCGAGAACCCCATGCGTCCCGACGAGGCTCTAGGGCTCGTAGGTCTCCAATCGCGGATGGATCATTTTCCGTCGCAACTCTCGGGCGGCGAGCAACAGCGGGTGGCAATCGCACGTGCGATCGCCAAGCGGCCGGAGGTGCTCCTGTGCGACGAGCCAACTGGAGCCTTGGATTCGAAGACTGGAATTCTGGTGATTGAAGCGTTGCTGAGCGTCAATTCGCAGCTCGGAACAACCACACTGATTATCACGCACAACGCCAGCATCCAGGATGTTGCTAATCGGGTGTTATCCTTTGCGGACGGTCAAATCTCTCGAACATACAAGAACGAACACCGTCGGACCGCCTCTGAATTGAGCTGGTGATCCATGCCGATGCTCGACCGCAAGCTCCTACGAGACATCAGGCGGCTCTGGGCGCAGGCGTTGGCAATCGCGTTCGTGGTCGCCGGCGGAGTAACTAGCATCGTGCTTGCAGCAGGCTCGTTGCGGTCTCTCGAAGAAACCCGGGCGGCCTATTACGAACGCTACCAATTTGCCGACGTTTTCGCCCTTTTGACGCGCGCGCCTAAAAGCCTGCTGAGCCAGATTGCCGAAATTCCGGGCGTTGCAGCCGTGGAAGGCCGGATCGCTAAGCTTGCTTTGCTCGACATTCCTGATTTTCAGGAGCCGGCGACTGGTCAGTTCCTTTCAGTGCCCGACACTGATCAGCCTCGCCTGAACCAACTCTATATGCGAATGGGTCGGACGCCCGACCTGAGCAAACCGGAAGAGGTCGTGATCAACGATGGTTTCGCCAAAGCGCATAAGTTCAAGTTGGGCGACCGATTTCATGCCATACTGAACGGCCGCAAGCGTGAGCTTGTCATCGTCGGAATAGCCCTCTCCCCCGAATTTATCTTTACCATCGGGCCCGGCGACCAGATGCCGGATGAGCGGCGCTTTGCCATCGTGTGGATGCCGGAAAAGACGCTCGCCAACGTATACAATCTCGAGGGCGCCTTTTCTTCGGTTAGCCTTAAGCTGTTGAGAGGCACGTCCGAGCAGGAAGTGATCAAGCGTCTCGACACGCTGCTCGACCGTTATGGAGGGCAAGCGGCCTATGGGCGCGCAAACCAGACCTCAGATGCTTACATCGATCATGGCTTCGAAATGCTCAAGAGCATGCGAGGAACATTGCCGCCGATATTCCTTCTGGTCGCGGGGTTCCTTGTCAATCTCACTCTCAGCCGGATTGTCGCGCTCGAACGTGAACAGATCGGGCTGCTGAAGGCGTTGGGTTACCGCAACGCCACGATCGCACTGCATTATCTCAAGTTCGTCACCATCATCGTAACGATTGGCATTATCATCGGTGGCGTCGGCGGGACGTGGCTCGGCAGCTACGTAACGCAGCTATATGGCGACTATTTCCGCTTTCCCTTCCTTGTCTTCGCGCACAGTCCGGATCTGTATGCCTTGGCTGCAATGCTGAGTCTTGTTGCTGCAATCATCGGCACCATGCGTGCGCTTAAAGAGATTATGACGTTAACGCCAGCTATTGCCATGCAGCCGCCGGCGCCGCCGCGAGTTCATCGTTTGCTGCCGGCGGCCTGGAACATCCACAAGGTCATATCGCAGCCGGGGATAATGATGCTGCGCAACATCAGCGCCCATCCTCTGCGCGCGTTGTTTGCCACCTTGGGAATCGCATTTGCGACAGGAATTTTGATTGGCTCGCTTTTTCTGAATGATGCAATAGAGGCGTTGATCGAAGTCACCTATTTTATGGCCGACCGACAGGACGCCACCATCAGCTTCGTCGAACGGCGGCCAATCAATGCAGTCGAGCAAGTGAAGCGGCTTCCCGGCGTGCTCGCTGTCGAGCCGTATCGCGACGTTCCCATCCGCATCCGTTATGGAAATATCGAAAAACGTGTGCTGCTCAGCGGTCGACCGCGCGAAGCGGACCTTCGCCGGCTCATCGACGTAGATTTGCGCCCGGTTTCGTTGCCGGAAAACGGCTTGGCGATTTCAGCGTGGCTGGGAAAGATACTCGGCGTCCAAGTGGGTGACATTGTAGAAATCGATCTGCTGGAGGGGCAACGACGAACGGTATCTGTTTCGGTGACTGCCTTGATAGAAGATTACTATGGCATCCAGGGCATGATGGTCGCTCAGTCCCTAGGGCGACTGATGCGGGAGGCGCCCAGCGTTACGACTGTGAATGTAAGCCTTGATAGAAGGGCGCAGGACCAGTTCTATCAGGCAATAAAGGGCTTGCCGACCGTCAGTGGCATGGCTCTTCAACGCGTGTCCCTTGTAAACTTCCGCGAGCAGATAGTCATACTCGTCACGACGATGGTGAGCATCTATGCCGGACTAGCCGCGGTCATCGCGTTCGGCGTGGTGTATAATAGCGCGCGGATTTCGCTGTCGGAACGGGCCCGCGAGCTGGCCAGTTTGCGTGTGCTCGGATTCACGCGGGCAGAAGTCATGCGCATTCTCCTTCTTGAACTGACTGTTCTTACCCTGTTGGCGCAACCACCTGGCTGGGCCATCGGCTATGGGTTGTCGTGGATTATGAAGACAAATTCTGAAGGAGAGGTCATGCGGGTGCGCATGGTCATCGAAAACACCACGTATTGCCTTGCCAGCGGAATCATAATTGTCGCGGCATTGCTGTCTGCACTCGTTATCCGTGAGCGTATCAACCGGTTGGACCTTGTGTCTGTTCTCAAGACCAGAGATTGAGTATGGACAAAAATTGGAAGAAGCGAGCGGCATGGATCCTCATTTTGGGCGCGGTCGTTCTCGGGCTCGGTTGGTTTGCGTGGCCACGGCCAGTAGGTGTTGACCTGGGGGTCGTATCCAAGGGACCGATGGAAGTTACGATCGACGACGAGGCTAAGACCCGGGTCCGCCATGTGTACACGGTATCAGCCCCGGTCGCGGGCAAGGTTCTCAGAATCTCCCAGCCCTCTGGTGAGCAGGGGGTGTCCGTCCACGTCGGAGATCAAGTTAAGGCAACCGAGACAGTCGTCGCGGTGATGCAGCCTACAGCACCGAGCTTCCTTGATGTGCGGTCTCGTGAGGAGCTTCAGGCGATGCTGGCTGCTGCGAGCGCCTCGGTCGCGCTTGCGGAAGCGGAAGTCGGTCGTATTGAGGCGGCCTTGGAATTCTCCCGTGGAGAACTTCGACGTGCCGAGGCGCTTGCGCGCACAAACACGATTGCCGAAAGAACCTTGCAGAGAGCCCAGCTTGACGTCAAAACAAATGAAGCGGCCTTGGCCAGCGCGAAGGCACAGCTTGATGTGCGTCATAATGAACGCGCCAGCATCGCCGCGCGACTGATCGATCCGTCCAGCGCGACGCCCGGGATGAATACGAACTGCTGCATTCGTCTATCCGCCCCGACCACCGGCGTCGTGCTGAAGATCATTCAAGACAGCGAGGCTGTTGTCCCGGCTGGCGCCCCCCTGATCGAAATTGGTGACCCGCGGGATCTTGAGATCGTTGCTGATCTGCTTTCGACCGACGCGGTCCAGATTAAGCATGGCGCCCCAGTTCGGATCGACGGCTGGGGTGGGCCGCCTATCAAGGGGCGTCTCACGCGCGTTGACCCTGCAGGTTTTGTCAAAACCTCAGCCCTCGGGATTGAGGAACAGCGGGTGCGCACCACAATCGATTTGGTGGACTCGCCTGATAACTGGTCGAAGCTCGGACATGACTACCGGGTGATCGTGCACGTCACCGTCTGGAGCGAGGAAAATGTACTGACGGTTCCGATCAGCGCGCTGTTTAGGCGCGGGGATTCCTGGGCCGTGTTCGTCATCCGAGAAGGCCGCGCGCGGGCCGCGGCCGTCGAAATCGGTAAACGCAACAATCGCGTGGCGGAGGTGATTTCGGGAGTGGGGGAGGGGGAGCGGGTCGTTCTGCATCCCAGCGACAGAATAAAAAATGGCGTTGCAGTCGAGGAGCGCGACGGTCAATAGGCCCGTACCAAGAATGTGAAAGAGTGCGATCGGATAGGCCGTATGTAGCTTGCGGGACGCTGCAGGCGCTGGCAAAGCTCTGCAAGACTTGAGCGGTTGGTACTGCAAACCGTTCCTGAACCGAGTGGCCGGTTTACGCCTTACGAGACACCGTTTGCCTTTGAGGCATAGCGTTGGCGGCGCTAGGATTGCTGGAGAACACTGGTTTAGCCTTGCCTTCGGCCTGGCACGGATCGTGGTGCACTTCCGACCGTTGCACAACACTGCCGGCCGGACGCTAAAGGTAGTGACGGCTGCGTCAATTCAGCGGATCCACCAGGACTTTCGGCGGCATTCGCGGCCGTTCGAGAGTCTGGACCACGTAACACTATGGGCTAGATTGCACGCATGCATTACGTGGAGCTCGCGCAGCTTTTGATTTTGCTTTCGTTCGCGAACGGCTCCCCGGTCATCGCCACGCGGGTCTTCGGTAAGACCTTCGCAACGCCGATCGATGGCAACACCCAGTTTCTGGACGGACGGCCGTTGTTCGGGCCGTCCAAGACCATTCGCGGGATTCTGGTCTCCCTGCTGGCGACGACGCTGGCGGCGCCGCTCCTTGGCCTCGGATTCGCGGTTGGACTGCTGGTCGCCGCTACCGCCATGGCCGGCGATTTGCTGTCAAGCTTCTTGAAGCGCCGGCTCGGTCTTCCATCCAGTAGCAGGGCGATTGGACTGGACCAGATTCCGGAGTCGCTCTTTCCGATGCTTGCCTGGCGTTCGACATTTTCATTAACAGCAGTCGATATCTTGGTTGGCTGTACAATCTTTTTGGTCGGCGAACTCCTGCTTTCCCGTCTCCTCTTCCGGCTGCACCTGCGCGACCGCCCCTATTGATCGGATGCTGCTCCGGCGCGCCTCAGGCGATGCAATGTGATCTCCGGAAGGCAATTAATGCGCACGGCCACGATCGACGAGCCGACGCCAACCGACGTATAGCCGGCCATCTGGTGATAGGTCCACGATCCGGCTCCCAGCCTGCGGGGCAGAACCGAGTCGAGCGTAACGGGGATCGATCCGGGCAGGCAAATTTGTCCGCCATGGGTATGACCGCATAGCAGCAAATCGAAGCCGGCATGGGCTGCCTGCCGATAGATTTCCGGCGTGTGCGATAGCAGGATCGAAAATGCTTGGGACGAAATCCCCGAAGCCGCCTTTTCGATATTATCGACCCGAAAATAGTGGGCATCATCGATGCCGGCGAGATAAATTCTCGCTCCTCCGCGGACAATCGGCTCACACTCGTTGAGCAGCATCCGAATCCCCATCGCTTCGAGATCGGGGACCATGCGGATGGTATCGTGATTGCCGAGCACGCCGTAAATCGGGCGCTTGATGAGCGCAAGCACCGGACGCATGCGCGCAAGCGCGACGTCGAACGGCCCGAATGTTGCTCCCCGGTAATCGCCTGTGAGAACGCACAGGTCATAGTGTAGGCCGGGAAGAATCTCTTCCAGCCGCCGCATCGCGCCGTCATTCATGTCGGCGTGAAAATCGCTGATGTGAAGCAGCGTCAAGCCGTCGAATGCGGGCGGCAGCCGATTGAGGTAGACTTCATTATGCTTGGTCTGGACGCAGGCAGCGTTGGCGCGTCCGCGCCAATATAATCCGGTCAGCTTGAGCAACGCGCGGATGACAGAATGAACCGAATACCAGTTTTCGATGTGGAAGAAGTTGAGTCCTTGGCCGAAAATCTGAGCTTCGTGATCGATCTCGATTCCCAGACGCTGTCTGGCATAAACCTGACCACCGAGGCGCTTTTCCAATTTATTTAACAGATTTTCGCTCATTCCAGCCGGAGGTCCTAATTCGGGATTTTCGTTTCTGTGCCTGTGCAGCCCAAGGGAATCCGCTGCTCAACCAAAAAGATCAGCGGACCCGGCAGCTAGCTGCCCCAATTGCGAGGTGCGACTATCGTTGGCGCAGCGGCGCCGCTTGAGCGCGAACCAGCAACACCGGTTTCGTCGAAATCCGCGCCAGACTTTCTGCAACGCTTCCTAGAATTAGACGGCGAAACCCTCGACGGCCGTGGGTTCCTACAATAATGAGGTCTGCATTCCACAATTCAGCTTCTTCTTCGATGACATCGGAAACCTGACCTACAGGAATCCTGAATGTCTTAAGCGAAGTGTCCGCCTCAACCGACGCGGCCCGCGCCTCGTTTAAGGATCGGGTGAGAATTGTTTGTCCTCCAGCCTGTATCGCTTCACCTATTTTATCTAGGAGGTCTGGATCAGCAACGGGCATGTCCGCCACAGCCAACGTCGCCGGCGAAAGATCGGCTACATGCAGGATACGGAGCGAGGCTTTTTGATCTTTTGCGAGACCGATTGCGGTTTTGAGCGCCGAATCCGACGTATCACTGCCGTCAACGGCAACAAGAATGCGTTTGTACATGGTGGAGCCTCGGTCTGGTTGGCTCGGCGAATTTAAACACCTTAAGAATAGTCCGGACCTGCAAAAAGCTTCGTAATATTATCGCCCATGAGTTGAAGAAGTGAGTCCCTCTTAATGCAGGCCGTTGCCCACGCGCAATCATGCCGGGAAAAGGAGGGCCGAGGTGAACCGCTGGAATTCCGATGAAGTCTGAAAAAAGCACAAGCTACGGCCAACTACCGACGAGCTTATCCTAGGTCGCCGGCTTGGATGCGGTGAGGGCGACGGGGCGCACTTTCAAACTAGTTAGGCAAGATCGCCAAGACTAGCCTTAGGCATGGACTCACTGAAGGGCTGTCTGGCTTCATCTAATTCTTGTTGTTCTTCGTCGGCCAACAGTTTCAGAAGTAACTGCCGCTCTGTTTCGTCGGTCGTCTCTGCCAGCAGCGCCCGGAAGCGCTCAATATTCTTTCGATGTACGAATGAGACCATTTTGACCCTCCTACGGGCCTGACCTTCGGGTCACGCTACACTGATAATGGCATGGAGTCGAATTAACGTATGAATGACTTCCGTCCTAGTACCTATGCACCAGGCGCATAATTCACGCCTGTTTAAAGTAATATCGTCACAAAACCGAAGCTGCGGCTTCCGAAAATATCTGGGTCGCCGCCAAGCCATATGGAGGCTGCTTCGACATCTACGACCGCCGGGTGCGGTTGCAGCATTCCTACCTGCGGCCCGCAGCCGGGCCGTATAGACATGCCGTGTGCGCCATCGACTAAAGATCAGTCGTTAAGCCTTGATGGGGTCCGTTAGATCACTGCCAGTCATTACGTGGCTGTAGAAAAAAGGGGTGAACCGGGGGAAGATATCCAGCGATGGAGAGCGGCTGGTATCGGCTGGCGATCCTTCTGCTGGCTTGACACGCAAAGGCCGGCGCGTCTCTGACTCGCGAGCAGAACCGGCCAGGATGGAACGCCATGGTCGACCCTCTCAGCGGAAGCCCTGCGGGCTCTCCAGAACTTGCTCGCCTGGCTGCCCCGCATTTTGTGAAATTGCCGGCAGCGCCCACCGACGATGCTGAGTGGATCCTTGCTGAGGAAGGTTTCACGCTGGCGCGCGAGCACGAACTGGAATCATTATTCGCGATCGGGAATGGCTATGCCGGATCGCGGGGGTCACTCGCGGAGGGCAGCGCGCTCTCCGCACCCGCGACTTTCGTGGCGGGTGTCTTCGATTCAGAGGGCTCCGTGCCGAGCCTTGCGCCGACTGCCGACTGGACCCATCTATCCGCCACAATCGACGGCCACCCACTTCGGCTCGATCAGGGCCGTAACCTAGAGCATCGTCGCATCCTCGACATGCGGCAAGGCATTCTCTGGAGGGAGTGGCGGCATCAGGACGGAGCCGGTCGGATTACGCTTGTGCGGGCGCTGCGAGTCGCGTCCTTGGCCGACCGTCATCTTCTAATGCAATGCGTGACGATCACGCCCGAAAACTACAGCGGAAGGCTGTCGATCGAAGCCACACTAACCGGTCCCGTAGTCCAGGTTACGGGTGGCGGCACGACGATCGCCATGGCGGTTGCGCGTCGCGTCACTGATCCCGCCGGCCGCTGCACGCCCTCAACCGAACTGGTTGATGGCCGGCAAAGCCTCGAACTGCAGGTGGGCAAAACGCACCGGCTCGATCGGATCGTCGCCTTGTACACCTCGAGGGACACGGGCGAGCCGCACGAGGCGGCGCGCAAGCATGTCGAGCGCGCGATCGAGGACGTACCAGGCCTGATCGGCGAACACAGAGATGCCTGGCATGCAAGATGGGAGGCATCCGACCTTCGGATCGAGGGCGATCCCGCCGCGCAGCGCGCGTTGCGCTTTGCCATTTATCATCTGCTGAGCGCGGCGAATCCGCAAGACGATCGCGTGTCCATTGGGGCTCGCGGGCTGAGCGGAACCGCCTACAAGGGGCATGTGTTCTGGGACACCGACATATTTATGCTACCGTTTTTCATACTCACTTATCCAGAGGCGGCGCGCGCTCTCGTCATGTACCGCTACCACACGCTTGCTGCGGCGCGGGTCAAAGCCGCCCAGCTTGGGTATCGCGGCGCCTTCTACGC
>DASSPI010000087.1:0-5576 GCA_035699705.1 Xanthobacteraceae bacterium | reverse complement strand
GCTCCGGCGGCTTCGCCGTGCGTGCGCAATAATGTTTCGTGGAGCTGAATTTCACGATATGGATGAGACCTATGCCGCGCAGCCCGGGCTTGCCCGCCTTGCGCAGCAAATATTGCCGGCCCCGGTAAAGCGGGGCTGCTGGGAGCGACTGTGACCCGCCGTCTCGATGCCATCGACTGGCAGATCCTTGCCGAACTGCAGGCCGACGGCCGCATGACGAATGTGGAGCTGGCGCGCCGCGTCGGCATCTCCGCGCCGCCCTGCCTGCGCCGGGTGCGGGCGCTGGAAGAGGCCGGTTACATCAAGGGCTATCGCGGGCTGCTGGACGAAAAGCTGCTCGGCTTCGAAGTCGCGGTCTTCGCCATGGTGCATCTGTCGAGCCAGGCGGAAGCCGATCTCGTCGCCTTCGAGCGTTTCGTGCAGGCGCAGCCGCTGGTGCGCGAATGCTGGATGCTCTCGGGCGAGATCGATTTCATCCTCAAATGCGTGGCGCCCGACCTGAAAACGTTTCAGGCTTTTGTCGCCGAGCTCACCTCCGCGCCCAATGTGCGCAACGTGAAGACCTCGCTGACGCTGCGCAATTCCAAGGACGCGGCGATGGTGCCGCTGGAACTGAAACGATGAGCGGATTCAAAAGCCCCGCGCTGGCGGGCGTCACCAGCATCAAGCCTGCCAAGCCGCGGCGCGTGGCGCCCAGCGGCATTTTGCATTTCTCCATCAGCGTCAGCGACCTCGAACGCGCGCGCCGCTTTTACGAAGATATCGTCGGCGCCAGCTACTGGCGGCAGAACGAGAGCACGGTCTTCATGCGCGCCGGCGAGCAATATTTCGTGCTGTCGCGCCCGCGCGCGCACGATCATGTGCCGATCAACCAGGGCAGGGAAATCCTCATCCATCACGCCTTCATCCTGCAGGGCGAGGACTTCGACGCCGCGGTGGCGCATCTGGAAGCCAATGGCATCGAGGTCTTGCTCTACGAGGATAAGGGCCACCGCAGCTTCACCGGGCGGCATCTGTATTTTCATGACCCGGACGGCAACGCCATCGAGTTCATCGATTTCCAGGGTGTCGGCGACGTGGACGCGCCGGGATACCAAGGCCGCTACCACCGGCGGGTGGCGAAAGCCTAGCCTTCACGTCAGCTCTTTGCTGAGCGGGGTCTCGCGCACCGCGTCGACGCTCCACGGTCCCGGCCCGGCGAAGACCAAATACAGGAACACGAAGCAGTAGATCACCGCTTCATTGCCGCCGTTGAGCAGCGGGATGTAGCCTTTCGGGAAATGGGCGATGAAATAGGCCGCCGCCATTTCGCCCGAGAGGATGAAGGCGGTCGGCCGGGTGAACAGCCCGATCACCAACAGCACGCCGCCGACCAGCTCGATCGTTCCGGCCAGGCCATAGAGCGAGAATAGCTGGACGCCCTTGAACATTTCGACATAGGGAAAGCCGAGCAGCTTGGCCATGCCGAATTGCAGGATCAGCAGTCCCGCGATGATCCGCAGGATGCTCAGCACCTGCGGCGACCAGCGTTGCAGGGTGTCGAAACGCATTGCTCCCCTCCTTAGCCGGCAGCGGCTATGGACTAATTCAATTCGCTTTCGGGAATTGCCGCAAGCTTTATCAGATGCCGGAGCAAACCGGCTTTAAGCGTGCGATTACCGTGGATCGGAATTGAGAGCCGGACCACGCTTCCTGCTTTGCCGTAAATATGATGGCTGCCATTGATACGTAGAAGCGTCCAGCCATGACGTTCAATGATGCGAGAGAACTCTCGGCCGGAAACCGCCCTCATATGGCGATTTCTAGAATGCTTTCCTTGCCGTCCTGCTTGGGCGCGGCAACATCGACCGAGAGACAGCCCTCGATTGCCTCATGAAGATTTTTCATGAGTTCATCCATGGTTTCCCCCTGGGTGGAGCACCCGGGGATAGCCGGTACCTCCGCCCAGAACCCGCCTTCATCCGCTTCGTGGACGACAACCTTGATTTTCATGGGCCTCCCCCGCGGGGCGCGTCAGCGGCGCCTTACCGCCACTCGATCTTCTTCACCTCATAGGCCTTGGCGCCGCCGGGCGTGACCACCTCGACCTGCGCGCCCTTGGTCTTGCCGATCAGCGCGCGCGCGAGCGGGGAGGTGATGGAGATCTTGCCCTCCTTCGCGTCGGCTTCCGGCTCGCCCACGATCTGCCAGACCTGCTTCTTCTCGGTGTCCTCGTCCACCAGCGTGACGGTGGCGCCGAACTTGACGGTTTCGCCCGACAGCTTGCTGACGTCGATCACGTCGGCGCGCGCGAGCTTGTCCTCAAGCTCGGCGATGCGGCCTTCGTTGTGCGACTGCTGCTCCTTGGCGGCGTGATATTCGGCATTCTCCGACAGATCGCCGTGCGTACGCGCATCGGTAATCTGCTGAATGATACGTGGCCGTTCCACCTGCTGGCGGTGCTTGAGCTCTCGCTCCAGCGCGGCGTAGCCCGCATCGGTCATCGGAATTTTTTCGATCAACTTTCGGTCCTCCGGACGGCCCGCCCCGCGCCGCACCGGCGCAGACGAAGTCGGCCATATTGCTTCCAGTCCCTGCATTCCACGACTCCACGGGTATTCGTTGGAATCGTATACAAGCGGCAAGGCAAAAAGTTCCGACCGCCGCGCGGAAAACGGTTCCGGGCCGCGATCGTGGAACTCTCTGCCAACTCGCGCCGTCGCGCAGCGGTTAAACCTGAAACCGCCTCAGCCTTGGTCGGTAAAATAACTCTGCAGCGCGCGTACCTCGAGGTCGCCCCCGAGGTAGGCTTTGAGGCCCCGCGCCGCGGCGACGGCACCTGAAAGAGTGGTGTAGTACGGCACTTTATGCAAGAGGGCGGCCCGCCGCAGGGACTTGGAATCCGCCAGCGAGGTCGCCCCCTCGGTGGTGTTGAATACCAGCTGAACCTGGCCGTTGGTGATGGCGTCGACGATATGCGGCCGGCCTTCCGCCACCTTATTGACCTTTTCCGCCTCGATGCCGCTGTCCACCAGGAAGCGCTGGGTTCCCGAGGTGGCGATCACCTTGAAGCCGAGCTTGGCCAGCAGCCGGATGGTTACCAGGATACGCGGCTTGTCGGTGTCCCGGACCGACACAAAGACGGTACCCGAGCGCGGCAGCCGCGAGCCTCCGCCGATCTGGCTCTTGGCGAATGCGATCTCGAAGGAACTGTCCAGTCCCATCACCTCGCCGGTGGATTTCATTTCCGGACCGAGCACGGTGTCGACGCCGGGAAAGCGCGCGAAGGGGAATACCGCTTCCTTCACGCCGATATGGTGGTAATGCGCCGGCTTGAGCTTGAAGCTCGCCAGCGTCTCGCCCGCCATCACCCGCGCGGCAATCTTCGCCACCGGCAGGCCGGTGACCTTGGCGACGAAAGGCACCGTGCGCGAGGCGCGCGGATTGACCTCCAGCACATAGATGTCGCCGTTCTTGATGGCGTATTGCACGTTCATCAGGCCGCCGACGTCGAGCGCGAGCGCCAGCGCGCGGGTCTGCCGCTCCAGCTCGGCGATGGTGGCGGCGGACAAGGAATGCGGCGGCAGCGAGCAGGCGCTGTCGCCGGAATGAATACCCGCCTCTTCGATATGCTCCATGATGCCGGCGACATAGGTGTCCTTGCCGTCGCACAGGCAATCCACGTCCACCTCGATGGCGTCGGACAGGTAGCGGTCGAGCAGCAGCGGGCGCTTGTCGGAGACGACCAGCTCCGAGGGGCCGTGCAAGGTGACCGCGAGGCGCTGCAAATAGCGGTCGAGCTGCGGCCCGTCATAGACGATTTCCATCGCGCGCCCGCCCAAGACATAGGACGGCCGGATCACGATCGGATAGCCGATCGCTTCGGCGCTGGCGCGCGCCGCCTCGCCGCTGGTGGCGATGGCGTTCTGCGGCTGCCGCAGCTTCAGCTTGTTGAGCAATTGCTTGAAGCGGTCGCGGTCCTCGGCGAGGTCGATCGCGTCGGGGGAGGTGCCGAGGATCGGCACCTTGGCGTGCTCCAGCGCTTCGGCGAGCTTGAGCGGCGTCTGCCCGCCGAACTGCACGATCACGCCATGCAGCGTTCCCTTGCTGCGTTCGACGTCGAGGATTTCCAGCACGTCCTCGGCGGTGAGCGGCTCGAAATAGAGTCGGTCGGAGGTGTCGTAGTCGGTCGACACCGTTTCCGGATTGCAGTTGATCATGATTGCTTCATAGCCCGCTTCCTTCAGCGCGAAGGCGGCGTGGCAGCAGCAATAGTCGAACTCGATGCCCTGGCCGATGCGGTTGGGCCCGCCGCCGAGGATGACGACTTTCTTGCGGTCCGAGGGCGCGGCCTCGTCGGCCGCGACGCCGGCGAACGGCGGCTCGTAGGTGGAATACATGTAAGCCGTGGGCGAGGCGAATTCGGCCGCGCAGGTGTCGATGCGCTTGAACACCGGCCGCACGCCGATTTGCTGGCGCCGCTTCGTCACCTCGGCCGTAGGAACCCCGGTCAGCTTGGCCAGCCGCGCGTCGGAGAAGCCCATGGACTTGAGCTTGCGGAACGCGCCCGGCGTCGCCGGCAGCCCCTTCTGCTTGATCTGCGCCTCCATCTCGATGATGCCGCGGATCTCGCTGAGGAACCACGGATCGATCTTGCAGGCGGTGTGGATCAGCTCGTCGTCGGCGCCTTGCCGCATGGCCTGTGCGACATTGAGCAGACGGTCCGGCGTCGGCGTGCCGAGCGCGGCGCGGATGGCGTTCTTGTCCTCGCCCCGGCGCAGCGGCGCATCCGGCTCCAGCCCCGGGATCACCACCTCGTCGAAGCCGCTGAGGCCGGTTTCCATCGAGCGCAGCGCCTTCTGCAGGGATTCCTGGAAGGTGCGGCCGATCGCCATGGCTTCGCCGACCGACTTCATCGAGGTAGTCAGCACCGGATCGGCGCCGGGAAATTTTTCGAAGGCGAAGCGCGGGATTTTGGTGACCACGTAGTCGATGGTGGGCTCGAACGAGGCCGGGGTGGCGCCGCCGGTGATGTCATTGGCGATTTCGTCGAGCGTGTAGCCGACCGCGAGCTTGGCGGCGACCTTGGCGATCGGAAAGCCCGTGGCCTTCGAGGCCAGCGCCGAGGAGCGCGACACGCGCGGATTCATCTCGATGACCACCAGCCGGCCGTCCGCCGGATTGACCGCGAACTGCACGTTGGAGCCGCCGGTCTCCACCCCGATCTCGCGCAACACCGCGATCGAGGCGTCGCGCATGATCTGATATTCCTTGTCCGTCAGCGTCAGCGCGGGCGCCACCGTGATCGAATCGCCGGTATGCACGCCCATCGGGTCGATATTCTCGATCGAGCAGATGATGATGCAGTTGTCCTTCTTGTCGCGGACAACCTCCATCTCGAATTCTTTCCAGCCGAGCACCGATTCTTCGATCAGCACTTCGTTGGTCGGCGAGGCGTCGATGCCGCCTTCGACGATGTCGATGAACTCGCCCTTGTTGTACGCGATGCCGCCGCCGGTGCCCCCGAGCGTGAACGATGGGCGAATGATGGCGGGAAGCCCGATGTCATCGAGCGCGACGAGCGCCGCAGAGAGCGT
>DASSPI010000086.1:0-16167 GCA_035699705.1 Xanthobacteraceae bacterium | reverse complement strand
GGTAATGCACCATCGGTGTCGCCTGCTGGCCCCAACCACGCTGGTGTGAGACGAAAGCGGGCTTCAGGCCGCCGTTGCCGTATAGCCGCGTCGAATAGCCGTCGGTGTAAATGGTCTTCTGGATCTTGGAATTGCTGTCGGCGCCGGCGCCTTGGTATTCCATATCGACCCAGGCGAGGTCGAGGACTTCCAGCAGGGGCCAGTCCAGCATGTCGATCCACACCACCGGCGTCGATGAGTCATTCCCATGGTCGTGCCAGGTGCCGTTGGGGGTAAGGATCAGATCGCCGCGCTTTGCCTCACACCGCTCTCCCTCGACATTGGTGTAGCCACCGGTGTCAGACAGAATCGTGCGGCTCGCGTTGGCGCTATGGATATGGGCCGGCGCGACGTCGCCGGGATTATAGATCGAAATCGCGCACCGCATCGTGTTGGTCACCTGCAGCCGCCCGCCAAGGCCGGGATTAGTCAGCAGAATGCTCTGGCGGTCGGCGAATTCGATCGGTGATACGTCAGCGTGACGCGCGATCTCGCCGATACGCTGCAGGAACGCGCTGTATTCTTTCCAGCGCCAGCGGTGCGGAAGCGCCTTGACCTGATTCTTCGAAACGCGCCCGCCGGCCGCCAGCTGGCCGGCGCCTGAATCGCCACCAGTGTCGGTGAACCACGCCCGCTGTGCCGGAGCGTTCAGTTCCGTGCGGACCCAGACATTGAGCTTTTCCGCGTCGACGTTCAGTTTTTCCATCAACTCGCGCGCCTTCAGCGGCTCACCGCCAGCCGCCCGCCTGTCGATCGCGCTAACGCTCATGATCCCATCTCCTCTGCGTATTAGAATGTACTTTGGATGGAGGCACGCACCTGATCCGGCTGCTTTGATCGAGATCAATGCATGCGTCATCAGCCAGTCAGGTATGTAGGTTTGCGGGGCTGACAGCCGCGGCAAGCGAGCGAGGGAGGTCAATTTGGACTTTGAGGAGCTCGTGACCCGATACGCGCTGGCGCTGCTATTGGGCTGCTGATCGGGCTTGAACGCGATTGGCGGCAACGGGACAACACGCGGGGCAGTCGCACGACCGTGGCGGTATCAATCGCTTGCTGCTCGGCAGCCAGGGCGTATGAAGTGCTCACCCGCAGCAAGACGCCAAGCCAGCGTATCTGTTATTTCGGGTCAAGACTTAAACAATAGGGCGCGCGTGATTTCATCCAAATGCTCTACGGACCGTAAAGCCAGGTGCAACCGATCGCGGTCTTTACGCGACAAGCGTTTGATCTCTACCGCGTTCGTCGGGATTCGGCCGTGCTCAATATCTATAATTTGCTGTGTTAGAATTAGCTCGAACAGAATTCCATGCGCTTGCAGAAGATCTTCGACATCGCTGTCGGAACTCTGCATCACTGCCTGGACGCCAACTAACCGCTCCGCCGTCGACCGTCGGGCGACATGGTGACAAATTGCAAGCGACCGAGCCGCAGTCACAAGGCCGAAAAGTCCGCTCTTCTTCAAATCGATGCGCCCCTGGATTGTGCGGAAGCCACCCAACCAGGTGAGTCCGGGTTCCGTCGCGCCGGCCGCCTCGATCAGAAGTTTTGAAAATCCAACGTTCCCCCGGGCCGCATCGAATGCGTCATGCCAGAGCGTCTCGGCAAGGTCGAGCTCGCCATACACTCCGTGCAGATCGAAAAAGATATCGACCGACAATAAATCCTGCGGATTGGACCGCTGGATCCAGTCGTTCACACGGTGGCGCCAAAGGCTGAGCGATCCGCGCCATGGCGCGTTCTTCGCCATGACCCCGCCTTTGCAGTAGGGCACGCCTACGGCGTGCAAGATGTCGGAAGTTTGCTCTGCCAGCATTTGGAACCAGCGATCGGCGCCCGAGTTCGCGTTATCCGCGAACACCAATGCGTTATCCTGATCCATGGCTAACAGGCTCTCGCCGCGGCCAGCCGATCCGAGGACCACAAAGGCGTAAGGGCAGGGCGGATCGCCGTGACCGGCCTCCTTCATTGCGCTCTCCGCCAGAATTGCGGCGCGACGCGTCAACTGCTCGAGCTCTTGGGAAATGACGGAGGCAACCTCCTTGGCCGTCATCCCCTCGCGAAGAAGCGCGCCGCACATGGGAGCGAGCTTTCCCCATGCGCGCGCGAGTTCTGCAGTTTCCTTCGCTTCATCGATTTCGTCGCCAAGTTCCACCGCCGCCTCGGCCCGCAGGCTTAAAAGATCGCGTGTGGACAAGGCTCCGACGACGTTGCCAGTATCGTCGGTGACTCCGAGATGCCGGAAGCCTCGCCTGTTCATTCGAGCTACGGCGAGATATGCCAAGGCATCAGCTGGCACCGAAGAGAGCGGCGTGCTCATAACCTGCCCGACCGGAAGTGTCAGCGCTGCCGGCCCATGCGCATCTATGGCTCGCAGAATGTCGCGTTCGGTAATGATCCCGCTCTGCTCCGGCCGCGCCGGAATCTCTGCATTGGCGGGAAATATGAAGAGTGAGGAAACCTTATGCCGCGTCATCTTCTCGATTGCGGTGCCGACCGTCGCATTGGCAGCTACCGACTTGGCGGGCGCGGTCATCACCGTGCTGACGCGATGACGATAGAGGTAAGTATCAAAATCCCCGATCCCGGTCGCGGACACGTTTTCTGTCGCGGTCGGGCTGACCCAGCTAGGATGGTACTGCTGCTCGGGCCGATCTAATGAAGCGTGACTGGCCCGCATGGCTTCTGCGAGTGTTCTTATTCCGCGGTCGCGTAGCCGGGGAATCAATGCGCAGAAGATCTTGGCCGTAACCGTGGCATCGCCAACCGCTGAATGACGGCCCGTTATCTCGACGTCCAGCCATGCGCCGAGCTCCTCCAAGGAGTAGCCTGCCAATTTGGGTTCCGCGATTTGAGCAAGTAATTGTGTATCCAGCATCGGGCGCGGAGGCCACAGCTTTCCAATTCGATCCAATTCGCTCGTCAGTAATGCGATATCGAACCCGATCGTGTGTCCAATCAGAACATCCTCTCCGAGGTATTCGGCGAACTCGCCCCAGACACCCGCGAAATCCGGCGCCTCTGCCAATACTGCTTCGTCGATCCCATGGATGCGTACGGCGGCATCGGGAATCCGTATCCCGGGCCTAACAAGCCGCCGAAACGGCGCATCGGACTTGAGCCGCTCACCTGTAAGCCGCAGTGCCCCGATCTCGACAATGCGAGCCTTGCGCGGGTCAAGGCCGGTAGCTTCGGTATCGATCGCCACGGCGTCTACCGCAATGAGGGGTACGGCATTCCTCACGGACATGAGGCTACTCCGCGATTACGCTGCGCACCACTTCTGTTCGGCGCCAAGACGATAATAGTGCATGGAACGCGGCATTCTGCACCCGCAAACGTGTCATTGATCTCCGGCATCGGGTTTACCATGAGCCAATTCATCGGGCTCTTGGTATTTCCGTCACCCGTTTTGCGGGATTGAGTTAAAATCGGTGTGCTCGCGGGCTCCCTGATGTCGGCTTTTCCGGGGTTTGGTTAGGGTTGCAGGATGATGGCCGCGGTAGGGTAGGCGAAGGAGGTCGACTTGGACTTTGAGGAGTTCGTGACCCGTTACGCGCTGGCGCTTGGTATCGGGCTGTTGATCGGCCTTGAACGCGGTTGGCGGCAACGAGACAATGCGCCGGGCAGTCGCACTGCCGGAATTAGAACCTTCGCGATTTCCGCCTTGCTGGGAGCGGTGGTTGCAAGTCTAGGACATGCCGCCGGAGGCATGACGGTCGCCGGCGGAATCATCATTGGATTGGGCTTTGCCGCCTATTCGGTGGTAATGATGACATTCTTCGTAGAGGAAAATCGTGCAGAGAAAAGCTTCTCGGCAACGACTGCCGTCGCGGCGATATTGACCTTCGCGCTTGGGGCCTATTCCATCGTCGGCGACATCCGTCTTGCAGCCGCTCTTACGGTGGCAACCGCAGCGACGTTGGCGCTGCGCGAGCCTCTCCACGGCTGGGTGAAGAATATCACCTGGCCGGAATTGCGCTCGGGGCTGGTGCTGCTCGCGATGACGTTTGTGGTTTTGCCCATCGTACCCGATGATCCCGTCGAGGCGTTAGGCGGGGTCAATCCGCGTCAGGTGTGGCTGATTGCTATCACGTTGGCCGGCATATCATTCGTCGGTTACGCTGCGGTCAAATATTTCGGTGCTGAGCGCGGCCTTCTATTTGCCGGTGCCGCGGGCGGACTTGCCTCATCGACGGCAGTCACGGTCACGAATGCGCGGCATGCGGCCGCAGGGGAGGGCCTGCCGCGCCTTCTGGCCGCCGGCGTTGCTCTCGCCAATGCCGTGATGTTCGTGCGAACTGGGGTTATCGTTGCGGTGGCGAACGCGCCTTTGCTCTGGCTCATCGGGCCAACTCTCGCCGTCGCTGCGGTTACCGCCGTAGGTGTTGCCGGGATGGCAATCTACCGGCAGGGGCCCGACCAAGCGAACGACAGGGTCAATTTCCGCAATCCATTTGAGTTACGGTCCGTCGTCGCCTTTGCGCTGTTCCTTGGCGCCGTCATCGTGCTCAGCCAGGCCCTGGGTGATTGGTTTGGCGCGACCGGAGCCATCATTGGGGCGGTGACACTGGGGCTAACCGACGTCGATGCGGTGTCCATTGCAATGGCGCGTCTTGCTCCACAGACCTTGAATAACCGCGAGGCCGCATGGGCGATCATCGCCGCGGTGGCGTCGAATACAGTCAGTAAAGCAGCCATCGGAGCTGTTATCGGCCGTGGCCGCTTTGCGGCAGAGGTTTTGCTCATGGCGCTCGGCTGCATTATCACGGGCGCTGCGGCACTGTGGGTGACCTTCGCGTGGCATCAATAGGGAGCTTGCTGCAGAAGCATGCTGCGGCGGTCTATCTCATTGCCCTCACGAGACGCGCTGTTACGCGCTTCTGCTTTAGGTATCCGTCCTTGACCGGTCAGCCGATCACCCAATCATTGGCCAATCTGTTGCGGCCGATCCAGGCCATGCGGAGTCAATATGTTCCGCTGCTCCTGGTCTATTTTGCCTATGGCGCCTTGGGCATCATCGATGTCACGCGCGACATGTGGATCAAGGAGCGCCTCACGCTCAGTCCGGCGGAACTGGCGGGCATTGGCGTATGGTTGAGCTTGCCTTGGACCATGAAGATGGTGTTCGGGCAGCTCGTCGACAGCGTTCCGCTGTGGGGGTCGCAACGGCGCGCCTATATCCTGATCGGCGCTGCATTCACCGCTGGCGGCATGCTGACGCTCGCCGGCAGCGCCGGTGGCTGGGTCCCCTTCGGCCGCCCCGACCAGCTCTATCTTCTCGGCGCCATGCTGATCGTGGTCGGGACCGTGATCCAGGATGTCGTCGCCGACGCCATGTCGACTGAAGTCGTTTCTCGCGTCGACGCCGCAGGCAACCCGCGACCGGAGGAGGATATTCGGGCCGAACTGGGCATGGTTCAGGTGCTCGGACGCCTCGCGCTCGGTATCGGAATCCTGACGGTAGCGGGGATGTCGGGGTGGCTTGCGCAATTCCTTGCCCGCGAAACGGTGTTTCTCCTCGGGCTCATTGTCCCGGTCATTTCAACCATCGGCGTCCTGCTCATCCCGGGGGAAACCAGCGAGCGGCGGCCATTGGACTGGCGCATCGTCGGCGGCGGCATTGCATTCGGAATTACGGTGCTCGCGACCGCCTTCGCTGGCGTGCCATTCGGGCAGGAAGTCATCTTCGTTCTGTCCATGCTGGTGATCTGCACGATGCTGTACTTCGTCACCCGCGAGATCGACCCACCCACGCGGCGGGCGATTCTCGCCGCCAGCATCATCATCTTCGCGTTCCGTGCCACCCCGTCCGTTGGCGACGGCTATTTCTGGTGGACGCTGGATGTGTTGAAGTTCGACGAGGCTTTCTATGGGATTTTGCGCCAGACCGCGGCGATTATCGCTATCGCGGCGATGTGGATGTTCAGCAAACAGCTCACGGAATATTCGGTAACCAGGGTATTGCTGTGGCTGGCGATCGCAGGCGCGATCTTGTCGCTGCCCAATATCAGTCTTTTCTACGGACTTCATCACTGGACGGAAGAAACGTTCGGGTTCGGCGCGCGCGCCATTGCCGTGATCGACGCAGCCACGACTTCTCCTTTCGCGCAGCTCAGCATGATACCGCTGCTTTCGCTGATCGCTTTTTATGCGCCCGCTGGTCAAAGAGCGACCTGGTTCGCGCTCATGGCGTCGCTGATGAACATGGCCTTGGTCGCAGCCCAACTGCAGACCAAATATCTGAATGAATTTTTCGTCGTTCAGCGCGGCGACTATTCCGACCTTGGCGCGCTGCTGATTACAGCCGCTTGCCTCGGCCTGCTGCTGCCCCTCGCCGCGATCGCGCTGTTCGGCCGGAAGGTTTGATACCCGCACAAATCAAACGGTCCGGGGATGCCGCCGGTGCATTGATCTGGCTCAACAATCCCGCGATTTACGGGCGCCTGGCCAAAGGCGCTGCGGGAAACCTAAATTCTTGTCCATCTGGTGGTCGGAGTCTTGGCAAAGACACAAACCCGATACCAGATAGTTCACATGCGACGCGCCCGTTCAGCCAACGTTATTGTTCGTGCGGCTCTGGCCATTCTTTTTGGCTTCATGTCCCTTTTTCACGGGACGGTGATGGCCTTGGCAAAGGGCAACCCGGCTGCTGCTCACCACGCGATGGTTGCTGCACACCATGCGGTTAAGGCCGGCAGCCATGCCGCCGCTCATCATCATCACCACGCCGATCTCCAGCAGCAATCCATTCCTGCCGTGCCGGACTCGGCTCCATCATGCTACGGCGTCGGCTGCTTTATCGTGTTGGATTCAGTTGCGCCGCTTGCGCCGGCCGCGAGTACCCGGCCGATCGCGATACTGTCGCCCGCGATTGCGACCGCGATGATACCCGTGCACCTCGACCCTGTTGTTCCACCTCCCCGAATCCAAGTCTGATCGACGAACATCGAAATTCGATCGGCGTTGACACTTCACGCAGCGTGAGGTGACGCCGGGAACCATTAGACTTGGAGTGATCAAATGAAGAAAACGACCATTGCTTTAGCCGTGGCAGGGCTCACGCTCGTGTCCGCGGCGGCTTATGCCCAAATGCAACATGGCCAGGGTAGCGACTCGTCCATGCATTCACAGCACGGTACGACGACGGGCCAAGGTGCCATGCATGGCAACATGCATGGCGGAATGATGCATGGCAGCATGATGCAAAGCGGCATGATGCAGGGCGGCAAGCACGGCAGCATGTCAGGCTCACAGAGCATGCAACCGAAAGGCGACAGCGGGCCGTCCAGCCTGGCCTTTCATGGCGTCAGCATGAAGATGCACGGCGCCATGGATATCGCCTACACGGGCAATGCCGACGTCGACTTCGTGAAAGGGATGATCCCGCATCACGCAGGCGCGGTCGACATGGCCAAGACCGTGCTCGCCTTCGGCAAGGATCCTGAGGTGAAGAAACTCGCCGAATCGATCATCAGGGCGCAGGAAACCGAGATCGCCCAGATGAATGATTGGCTCAAGAAGAACGGGCAATAACCGTTGTTCGGTACCGGCGGGGCGGCATTTGCCGCCCCGCCGGACCTATTCAGGCTTTTGACACATGTCAAAGCGGTCGCGGCGTGTGCCGGCAAAATATCTCTACCTATTCGGAGGGATTGAGCCATGGCCGTCACCAGCATCATTATCGTGAGTTTGATCGTAACGGCGTTTCTTTTGTTCGCCGGCGTGTTGGCGTATGGCGATTATGCCAGCCAGCAAGCGCGGCGCGCTCGGGCAAGCAAAGCGGAGCAGGCGAAGTCCCAGCCGGCATCGGCAATCGTCGAGCACCGCGACGCGGCGTGACCTGGTTTCTCAGCTGTGAGGGGTCAGACGCGGCACGTCATTGAACGAGGCCACGTCGTTCCTGTTGGTAGGATCCCTAAATGTCATGCCCACAACGACTTCGGAGAGCGATTTGTGTCGCTCGCCGGAGCTCGGGTGCCGCCCTTGGCTAGAGGTGTTCGACCGATGTCACCTGGAACGTTCGAAGCCCCTCTACCTCATGAATGGAAACATATTCACCCACCACGAATCGTTCATCGGAAAACCGATAGCCGCTCTCGTCATCATCGCTGCCCATGATGTCATAGTGGAAAACCCAATGGGCTCCCCGGCGGATGAGATGGCCGACCTCGTCGTCCTCGCCAGGCCGGAAGCGCACGACCCGGCACGCCACACGGTGGAGTTCCCACAAATGGACGTCAATGTGGCCTTCGGCATCCAGCGGCGCGATCAAACGATAGCCATGCTGCCGGCTGCCCGCCGGGTGGTCGGGCTCGCGCGCCAATTCGAGCCTGATCTCGCGAAACTGGCGAGGAAGCGCTAATTTCACCGTGGGCTGCGAATGCTGGCTCATACTAAGCTCCTTGCTTGCGCCGTAGAGAGTAAAAATCTGCTGTCTTCTTGTCGCTCCTTATCGGCTCAATCTTTTTGATTCGGATCAAATTCCACGGTTGCGGCCGGTTTTTCGAAGAGGAATTCATGCAACAGGTGCCGACCGGTCCGGACATGAGTGAATGGGACCGCCACGACCGTTTGCGCAACGGATTACGCATTTTTGTTCGCATGCTAACGCCGGCCGATGCCGCCCTCTATCCCGATTTCCTGGCTGAAGTGACCGCCGAGGATATGCGTCTGCGCTTCCTGGGACCCATGCGCGAGCTGCGCCGCGAGCTGATCGGGCAGCTGACCCAGCTTGACCCGGCGCGAGCCGCCGCCTTCGTCGCTCTTGATGAAGGTACCGGCAAGCTGTTGGGCGTCGCGCGTCTACATTATGAAGATGGATCGGATGGAGAATACGCCATCCTGGTGCGTTCCCGGCTGAAGGGACTGGGCCTTGGTTGGCTGTTGATGACCCGGCTTGTGGAATATGCCCGAGCGATCGGCCTGCGCCAGATTCACGGTCTCGTGCTTGCCGAGAACGCCGTCATGCTGAAAATGTGTAGCGAATTCGGCTTCAGCATCGTCGACGATGCAGAAGAGCGCGGGGTAAAGCGCGTAACGTTGGCGCTCACTTAGCCGACGCCACTGTTCCCAAGGAAAAGTAGCCTGAGCCTCAGCCCAGGCTGCTTTCATTCTCTCGAAGGTCGCTACACTGATGCCGGCGCCACGCCCTTGCGAACCGTGAGGGCCTCACGTGCCGCGTCTTTGAATGGTTGATCCGCCGGCAGGATCACTGAAGCTGACCGCACCTTCTGATGCGCAGGTTCAACACCGGGGGGACGAACCCCCTTCGCGAGCTCCTTGGCTGCCCTCATCAGGCGATGACGCGCCATGATGATGCCGTTGTCGGTGGAGACGAGGTTCTCCTTGGTGCGGTCGACGATCGGCCCCATGCTTTCCTGCAGTGAGCCGTCCTGTATAGCGATGCCCTCGACGCCGCTATAGGTCGTTCCCCGCCGCTGCGCTTCGCGGTCCATCAGATAGTCGTTATCCTTGTTGGCAAGCGGCCGATAGGTGCCGGGGACGTGCTTCACATGCACGCCTTTGCCCTGCTTCATGGCTTCAACTTCCGCATCCGTCAGCTCGCGCGTTGGGTGATAGTCGTAGCTCCAAGCCCAGCAGTTCTCGTCGTCGATCGGGATCCAGAAATGCCCATGCACGGAGTAGGTGCCGCGCGGAGGCACCATGGTGAAGGAAGGCATGACCCACTGCGTGATGCGCCAGTAATAGTTGCCATTTTCAGCGTTGCGGCGGGCACCGATGTAGAGTCCGCCGGGGCTTTCGACGACCTCGAAATGCGGCTGCATGTCCGAGAGATTGTACTTGTTGCCCTTGGCGCCTTTGAACAGCGGATCGGATTCAAGGTTGCCGCTGTGCAGGAACGAAACGTGGCTCGAATCGATACCACCTTCCATTGCCTGCAGGTAATTACACTCCTGAAACCGCTTGGAAATGAAACGATGCTTCGGCGGCACGGTGGCGAATTCCCATTCCGGCAGCGGGGGCTGGTGTTCAATTGGACCCATGTAAGTCCACAACACGCCACCGCGCTCGACCAGCGGATAGGACTTGAGCTTGATCTTATCGGCGAACTTGCTTTCCACCGGCTCGGAAGGGACCTCGACACACTGCCCGGTAACGTCGAACTTCCAGCCGTGGTAGGGGCAGCGCAGTCCACATTTTTCGTTGCGCCCAAACCAGAGCGAAGCGCCGCGGTGTGCACAGAATTCATCGATCAGGCCCAGACGGCCTTTGCTGTCGCGAAAGGCGACCAGGCGCTCGGAAAGTAACTTGACGCGCACCGGCGGACAGTCATTCGCCGGCAGCTCCTCGGCAAGGAGGGCGGGAATCCAATAGCGGCGAAACAAATCGCCCATTGCTGTATTCGGTCCGGTTCGGGTGATCAGATCGTTCTGTTCTTTCTTCAACATGGAGTGAGTCCCTCACGTGCTGCGCATTAACGGCGCAACAATGCGGCGGGCGCGGCCGAAAAAGGTTGATATGGATCAAATGGAAGCTACGTACATCCCCGGGGCCGGCAATTCACAACCTTTGCGCCAGATCAACTCGGACGAAACCGGCAGACGGCATATTGCGGGACATGTTGAAACCTGCTCCCTCTGTCAAAGTCGAGACCGTGCTGTGCCCTTCCTGCCACGCACCGATGACGCTTGTTCGCGTGACACCCCGTCTCGGAGGAATGGCCGAGTTGCATACTTTCGAATGCAAGGCCTGCGGCGCCGTGCTCACTGAAGTGGCTGACGACCGGCTGAGTTCCGGTGCCTGTCGGGGGCTACTTTCGAAGGGAAGCGATGTAAGCTGCTAGGTCCGTCGCCTCGTCGCGCGAGAGCCCCATGTTCGGCATCACCGGGTGGGGATTGAGCAGAAAAAACGCCAGGCGATTCGCATCGAAGTCAGGCCGCCGGGCCACATTGGCAAATGGCGGAGGCACGTCCGCCACTCGGCTGGTCTCAGGTGTCACCGCATGACAGCTGGCACACCAACGGAGCGCTAGTTGCTGCCCCCGTGCGGCGTCCGCAGCCAAACCCGATTGGATCTGCAGGCCGAGAGCGACGGTCGCCAGGAGCGTTATCCTAACCATTACGGTCTCCATTTTTAGTTTGTCGTCGTTCGGCCGACGCCGGCGACCTTATAGTGACGGTAAATCCGTCACTTAGCTTGATCTGAATCAAGGCGGGTCGGACATCGGCGGCCCATGTTGCCCGTTATGCGGTTATCATCCATTCTCCGTGAGAACATAACCAAGATGCGGCTGTTCAGTTCACTGCTTTTGCAGGCGGTACTCGGTCTGGGCTCTGCCTACGCGGCGCAGGCCCAGAGCGTCCAGCGCGGTGCCGACATCGCGCGTGCCAATTGCGCCCGTTGCCACTCGATCGCGCGGTCAGGGCCGAGTCCTTTCTCCGAGGCGCCGCCGTTCCGCACGCTGCACCTTAAATATCCGGTCGAGACGCTGGAAGAGGCGCTCGCCGAAGGGATTTTCACGGGTCACCCGGCGATGCCGGAATTCCAGCTGAGTCCCGGCCAAATCGGCGATTTCATCGCGTTTTTGAAAAGTCTCGAATAAGCAATGGAGGGTCCCCTATGTCTTATACAAGCCTGATGGTGCATCAGAATGTTGACGCGACCAATGATTCCAGGCTGCAAATCGCCGCCGACCTTGCGCAGCGGTTTGATGCAAAACTTATCGGCATTGCCGCGTGCGAAGTGAACCCGCCGGCCTACGGGAGCGGCGCTTTCGCGTCGGCAATTCTCAATGAACTGCGGCCGCAGATCGAAGGCAAGCTGAAGGACGCCGCAGCCCGCTTCCGTGCCAGCGCAGAAGGCGCGGCGCGTGAGATCGAATGGCGGCAGGCCTTCGCCAAGCCCACGGCCTATGTCGCGCAGGAGGGGCGGGCTGCCGATCTGATTATTACTGGCACGGCAAGGGACGTCGGCTATATCGATCCGTTTACCGAGCTTGATCCGGGCGACCTGATCATGCAGGCCGGAAGGCCTGTCCTGATTGTGCCCCCGGAAGCACAATCCCTGAAAGCCAAGCATATTCTGGTGGCGTGGAAGGACACACGCGAGGCGCGCCGGGCTATCCTCGATGCGCTGCCATTGCTCCAGGCGGCTACCGACGTGACCGTGGTCGAGGTCGCGAGCCGCGCTGAGATCAAATCCGCCGCGCGGCGCGGGGAGGACGTGGCGCTCTGGCTCAAGCGTCACGGAGTTTGTGCAGGAGCCAATGCCATAGTGACTTCCGAAGAGCCGTTTGAGGCTCTCGAGGCGCTTCTCCTGCAGAATGCCGCCGATTTGCTGGTGGCCGGGGCGTACGGGCACAGCCGCGTGCAGGAATGGATCTTTGGCGGCCTGACGCGCGACCTGCTCACGAAAGCCCGGTGCTGCTGCCTGTTCGCCAACTAGGGGCAGGCTGCTTCGCGTCTCACAGGCAGAACACGGCCTAAGCTGCCGCGCGGCCAGGGTTCATCGGGAGCAATTGCTCAATTAAATATACCGACGGGTGGCGGAGCCGGGCGTCAGCCCGGCATATTGATCAGACCAAAGTCCGTTCCTCCCCGCTGCCGGCTCATTCAATACTCCGCTGGAGAGACCAGCCACGGAGATGATTTATGACCAAGATGAGGACGCTTTCAGGGCTTATCACGGCCACCTTACTTGCGACCGCCGCAGTTGCTTTCAACGCAACGCCGAGCAAGGCGGCGGATGTGCGGCTGGAGTGCGACGTCGAGGGCCCACACGAAACACGGCTTCATGCGCGGTACGAGGAGCGTGTTCGGCCGACTATCACACGCAAAAAATTCGACGCCCAATTTGAGGCTCTTGCTGGCGGCACCTTCTCAGCTGGGCAGCGGATCACATTTACCGTCGACTCCGTGGTTGTCGGCAGCGCGCCGTTGAAGGTGATTGTCGGTCGCGAGCTTGCCGCGGAACTCGACCTCGACTCGCCTCAAGATGGCGGCAAGCCGTGGCCGGCCAATTTTCCGCGGGTCCGTGCCGGATCGGTGGTCAAGGCCAAGCTCGGCACGTCCGTTCTGCTTGGCTGCGCCGTCCAGTAATCCTGTGCCAAGATCCTGGTAGCCTTTCCACCGGCATTTGATAAATCGCAACGGCGCGGTAGTCATACCGTGCTGTTGCTTGTATTTCGGCCCGGCGGCTTATTTTTGCCTGGCGGGAGGTCAAGGTGCGATGGGCATGTCAAATGTGATCTCGGGGGTTACCAGTTTCTGGGGTGAACAAAAGCTCACCAGGCAGTTTCTTTTCGCCAGCGCCGCCGTGTTTATCGCTGGAATGTCGATTGTGGGCGCCTGGACCTCCGGCCGGATCGAATCGGGGGTCACCCAGAACAGCGCGGTGTCCACCGCTCTCTACTTTGAAAGCTTCATCGCGCCTATTGTTCAGGATCTAGCGCACGCCGATACGCTTCCTGCGCAAAAGCAAGAGCTTCTGGCCAGATTGATCTCCACGACGCCGCTCAGTCAGCGGGTGGTGTCGTTCAAGATTTGGCGGCAGGACGGTGTCGTCGTCTATGCGACCCAGCCGGAACTGATCGGCAAGAGCTTTCCGGCCACACCGAAATTCAGGCAGGCATGGGCCGGCCAGGTCGCGGCAGAGCTCGATCACCTTAATGAGGAAGAGAACAGGCTTGAGCGCGCCGAGGGCATTCCCCTTCTCGAAGTCTACGCGCCGATTCGCCAGGAAAACTCCGATCGGATCATTGCTGTGGCCGAGTTCTATGAGCGCGCGGACCAGCTCAGACGCGATGTGTTTCAGGCCAAGCTCGAAGGCTGGCTGATCATCGGTGCAGTCGCAGTATCCGCGGTCTCAGTGCTGTTTGGCATCGTTGGACGAGCCAGCCGGACCATTGATCAGCAAAAACGAGAGCTTGAGGACAAAATTGCCGAGTTGCAAATGCTGCTAACTCAGAATGTCGACTTGCGCGCGCGGGTCGAACGCTCGTCGCAACGGGCGTTGGAGATCAACGAGCGGCATCTGCGCAGACTCGGCGCCGAACTACACGATGGCCCGGCTCAGCTTCTCGGTCTGGCGCTGCTACGGCTCGATGCCTTCGAACGCGCGATAATCGCGCGCCAGAACGGCGGCCCGAAGCGCGGAGAGCAAAACAGCAATGATGGAGAAACCATCCGTACCGCGATTCGCGAAGCGCTGAACGAAATCCGCAATATCTCGGTTGGACTTTCGCTGCCCTCGCTGGACCGTCTTACGGTCGGGGAAACGCTGCAGGCGGCGGTCCGCGATCATGTGCGCAGGACGAATACCGGGGTCGAAGCCGATATTTCGGTGGATGGTGTTGCTGCCATTCATCCGATCAAGACCGCCGCCTTCCGCTTCGTCCAGGAGGCTCTGAACAACGCGACACGCCACGCAAGCGGCGTCGACCAGAAGCTTCGCGCCTATCTCGATAACGAAACCGTCGTTATTGAAGTGAGCGACCAGGGGCGTGGATTTGATCCGGCGGCTCAAAGATCCGAGGACCAGATCGGCCTGGCCGGAATGCGCGAGCGGATCGAGAGCCTGGGTGGTGAATTCGCGGTCCAATCGACGGCCGGCACCGGCACGCGCCTCAAGGCGCGGCTTCCGCTGAATTCCGGAGAGATATCGGTCCATGTCTGACCCGATCCGCATCGCGGTTGTCGATGATCACCCCATGCTGCGTGAGGGGGTTGTCCGCACGCTGGTCGATGAGGGTGACATCGAGGTCGTCTGTGAAGGCGGCACCGCGGAGCAGGCGGTCGAAATAGCGCAGACGTTTCTCCCCGATATCATGCTGCTCGACATGAACATGCCCGGCTCAGGCTTGGCGGCGATCGGGCGGATTTCGGAATTGTGTCCCGCTGTCAAGCTGATCGTGCTCACCGTCCAGGAGGACCACGACACGGTGGCGCAGGCGCTCAAGCTCGGGGCTCGTGCCTACGCCCTGAAAGGAGTAGGGGCCTCCGAACTGGTTGAAATTGTGCGTGCTGTCCATGACGGCGGGTCATACGTCTCGCCAACGCTGGCTGCGAAACTATTGGCCAATTTCGGCGATCCGCGCCGCAAGACGGGATCGGAACAGGAGCCGATCGAAACGCTGACAGCGCGGGAAGAGCAAATTCTTGTGCTGCTCGGCAAAGGCCTGCGGAATAAGGAAATCGCGCGTCAACTGGACCTGAAAGAGAAAACCGTCAAACATTATGTGACCAACATTCTGCAAAAGCTGCAGCTGCGCAATCGCGTCGAGGCAGCCGTTCTGTTGCAGAAACAGTCCAAATCCGAACGGGCAGGATAAAGAATGCGACCGCCGGTGCGGCAGCGAGATCACATGCCGTAAGTCGCCGGGCAGGTCATACTCAGGCGGCAGGACGCCTATTTGCCTTCACGCCCGAGCGCGCGCATCTCTTCAAGACAGCGCTTGCGGCCATTTTGATCCATCGCGCCAATTCCGCCGATCAGCGTTTCCTTGATCGGACCAATGCCGACAAATCCTAGAATGTTGCGCTCGAGGCTCTTCAGGCTGTGAGCGAAGAAATACCAGCGATAGATCCAGGCCGGCATTCCCATTGTCACGACGATACGCGCCGACCTTCCGGTGAGGAGCTTTGCCCACATCTTGCTAGGATCGGGCGCGATGGCAAAGCCTGGGCGAAAAACCTGTTCCAGGAAGGCTTTCAGCAAGGCCGGCATGGTGCCGAGCCACAGCGGATAAATGATCACCAGGTGAGTCGCCCAGGCGATGTCCTGTTGCGCTGCTGTCAACGCATTACTCGGAGATCCATGCTCCCAGTCGGCTTGACTGCGAAGAAGCGGCACATCCAACTCCGCGATAGTAATACGCTTTATTGCGTGGCCGGATTCAGCCGCGCCGCATGCATAAGCGCCCGCCAAAGCGTGGCAGTAGCGGTCGGCATCCGGGTCGGGATGGCCGTCGATGATCGTGATGCGTTTGGAGGCAAATTGTCGCATCGGCGTGTCAGATGTTACGCATTCAGGCGATCGAGCAGGCTGCGGTTGCGCAGCAAGATGCGGCGCGAACTTGGCAGGGCGATGGTCGACCGCGTTTCCAGCTGGGTCAGCGTGCGGGACACGGTCTCGATGGTGAGGCCGAGGTAATCCGCGATATCCTGG
>DASSPI010000085.1:0-17101 GCA_035699705.1 Xanthobacteraceae bacterium | reverse complement strand
CCCCGGGCGGCTTTCGCCGCCCTTTGCCGTACCGCGTCCAGCCATCGAAGGCAGCCCCACCTAGTTGGAGCGGACGGTGACCCTTGCCTCCCGGAGCGTGATTGCGAGTCACGCCGCAGGCGCCGCACCAGCCGGCGTCGGGTTGACCCGATCCGGCCCCGTTAAGTTGCTCCGCCAAACAGAACGCCTCTAGATGGCGCCCCCGGATGAGCAAGGCCAGTTCAGGATAGCTGTATCTGCGGAAAAGTCGAGAAAAAGCGACGTCCGTGAACAGAGGCTGTCGATAATGGTCATATCAATGGCTGTCGCGCGGCGCGGTCTTCTGCGCGATGCGCCGATACTTCACTGCCGGTTTCAGCACCATGCCGTCGGATAGCTGCTCGACATTTGCGCGGTGCAGCTCCTGCCAGGGCGTCTGGCACCAGGCATCTCGATTTGATTTCACAGCGGGGATGCGTTGAACTCCGCTGCCACGCGTAAGGAGCGCTGAGCAGATGCTAATTCAACTCTTGACCGGCGGTCTCGTCAGTGTCGCCAATTTCGGCATCCATGCCGCGATGACCGGGCTGATCGTGGTCATCACGCGCCGCATCGCGGGCACCACCGACGAGCTGCATGTCTTCATGCGCATCAGCGCGTTGATGCTGGTCACGGTGGTCGCCCTGACCGCCACCCATGTCTCCGAGATCGCGCTATGGGCCGCCTTCATGACCGCCGCCGGCATCACCGCGCCAAATCTCACGTCCTTTGAATTCGCTTTCGAGAATTATGTCGCCCTGGGCTATGGCGACGTCGTTGCCGGCAGCGGCTGGCGCCTGATAGGGCCTATCATGGCGCTGAACGGCCTGCTGCTGATCGGATGGTCGGTGGCCATCATCTTCGAGGTCATGCGGATGGCCGAACTCCAGTTCGGGCGGCGGACCCGGTAAAATGAGTTGATCGAGACGCGGTCGGTTATTCCGAGACAGTTGAGGAACCCATGCTCAAGACAATCGCCTCCTTCGACCGGATGGGTGAGGAAAACGCCTTCGCCGTGCTGGCGCGCGCCACCGCGCTGGCGGCGCAGGGGCGGGACATCATCAATCTCGGCATCGGACAGCCGGATTTTCCTACCCCGCCGCATATCGTGGAGGCGGCGGTGAAGGCGCTGCGCGAGGGACAGCATGGCTACACGCCCGCGGTCGGCATCCTGCCGCTGCGCGAAGCGGTGGCGGCGGACCTACACAAGCGTTTCCGCGTCGAGGTCGCGCCCGACCGCGTGCTGATCGTGCCCGGCGGCAAGGTCACCATGTACATGGCGATCCTGATGTTCGGCGAGCCGGGCGCGGAGATTCTTTATCCCGATCCCGGCTTTCCGATCTATCGTTCGATGATCGAATATACCGGCGCGACGCCCATTCCGGTGCCGGTGCGCGAAGAGAACGGCTTCGCCTTCTCGGCGGAGGAGACGTTGCGGCTGATCACGCCGAAGACGCGCCTGCTGATCCTCAATTCGCCGGCCAATCCGACCGGCGGCGTCACGCCCAAGGCGGAAGTCGACAAGCTGGTCGCCGGCCTGGAGAAACTCCCCGACGTCGCCGTGATGTCGGACGAGATCTACGACCAGATGACCTATGACGGGGAGCCGCATGTCTGCCTGCTCTCCTATCCGTCTCTGCGCGAGCGGCTGATCCTGTTGAACGGATGGTCGAAGACCTATGCCATGACCGGCTGGCGCCTCGGCTATTCGGTCTGGCCGCAGAAACTCTACGACTATGCGCGCAAGCTCGCGGTGAATTCCTATTCCTGCGTGAATGCGCCGACGCAGTTCGCCGGTCTCGCCGCGCTCACCGGCCCGCAGGACGAGGTGGCGAAAATGGTCGCGGCCTTCGACGCGCGGCGCAAGGTCGTGGTCGAAGGGCTGAACAAGTTGCCGGGCGTATCCTGCGCGACGCCCAAGGGCGCGTTCTACGCCTTCCCCAACATCAAGCGCACCGGCTGGAAGGCAAAGCCGCTCGCCGCCGCGCTGCTGGATGAAGCCGGCGTCGCCATCATCGGCGGGCCGGACTTCGGCATTCTGGGCGAGGGTTACGTGCGGCTGTCCTACGCCAATTCCACCGAGAACATCGTCAAGGCGCTCGGCCGCATGGGCGAGTTTCTGGCGACGCGCAAGGCGGCGTGAGCCGGTGCGAGAAGCGACGCAGCGAGGAACAGGGCTTGCTTGCCCGGCCGGTATTTCCTTCCGATGCCGCGAAAGGATATTGATCGGCGATGGATTCCCTCGATTCAGTCAGCATCGCCATTCTGCTGGGCGCGGTCCTGGTGCTGGCCGGCATCCTGTCGAGCCTGGTCGCGCTGCGTTTCGGCGCGCCGTTGCTGCTGGTCTTCCTGCTGGTCGGCATGATCGCCGGGGAGGGCGGCCCGGGCGGCATCAAGTTCGATGACGTCGGGCTGACCTATACCGTCGGCTCGGTCGCGCTCGCGCTCATCCTGTTCGATGGCGGCCTGCGCACGCGCTTTCACACCTTCCGCAGCGTGCTGGCGCCCTCGCTCACGCTGGCAACTGTTGGTGTTCTGCTCACAGCGGCCCTGATTGCCCCCGTCGCCAAATTCGCGCTCAACCTGAGCTGGCTGGAGGCGCTGCTGGTCGGCTCCGTGGTGGCTTCCACCGACGCTGCCGCCGTGTTCCTGCTGATCCATTCGCGCGGATTGCGGCTGCGTCCGCGCGTCGCCGGCACGCTCGAGGTCGAATCCGGCACCAACGATCCCTTCGCCGTGTTCATGACCATTGTGCTGGTCGAGCTCCTGATGCTCGGCGACCAGTCCTGGCTGACCGTGCTGGTCAGCTTCGCCCGCGAGGCGGTTCTCGGCACCGTCATCGGTGTGCTGGGCGGACGCGTCGTGGTCTGGGCGCTGAACCGGCTGGGCCTGGCGCAGGGCCTGCACGCGCCCTTCGTCTGCACCAGCGCGCTGGTGCTGTTCGGCCTGGCGGCGAGCCTGCATGCCTCCGGCTTCCTCGCGGTTTATCTTGCGGGACTCGTGATCGGCAACCGGCCGACCCGCGCGCATAACACCGTGGTCGTGTTCCTCGACGCCGTCACCTGGCTGGCGCAGATTGTGATGTTCGTGCTGCTCGGCCTCCTGGTCTGGCCGGAACGGCTGTTGAGCACTTTGGGACCGGCGCTGCTGGTGGCCTTGGGCCTGATGTTCATCGCCCGGCCGGTCGCCGTCTTCCTCTGCCTCTGGCCGTTCCGCTTCCCGCTGCGGGACAAGATCTTCATCTCCTGGGTCGGCCTGCGCGGCGCCGTCGCCATCTTCCTGGCCTCGATCCCGTTGCTGGTCGGGCTGCCGAAGGCGCCGATCTATTTCGACATCGCCTTTGTCGTGGTGCTGGTATCGCTGCTGGTTCAGGGCTGGACCATCGCTTTCTCGGCGCGGCGCCTTGGCCTCGCCTTGCCGAGCCTCAGCCGCCGGCCACGCCGTATCGAGCTCGATCTGCCGGGGCAGTTGGAGCAGGAACTGGTCGGCTATCCGGTTGGCGCCAACAGCCCCTACCTGCGCCGCCGCCTGATTCCGTCATGGGCGAAGCCGACCCTGGTGGTGCGCGACGAGAAGATTCTCACCGCCGGCGAAACCGATACCGTGCAACAGGGCGATTATGTCTATCTGCTGGCGCCACCGGAAAAGGCCGAAGCGCTCGACCGGTTCTTCGTCAATATGCCGCCGCCGGCCAAGCCCGACGCCCGGCTGCTGGGCGACTTCTTCGTCTCCGGCGACGTGACGCTCGGCGCGCTGGCGGAAATCTACGGCCTGCAGATCGCGGCCAGCGATGCCGACATGACGCTGGCGGAGGATTTCGCCGCGCATCTGATGCGTCCGGCGAAACCGGGCGACACGCTGCCGCTGGGAAGCATCGCGCTGGTCGCGCATACCGTGGTCGAGGGGCGCGTGACCAATGTCGGCCTGCGGCTGGCCGACCCCGATACGGACGAGCCCCGTTCGCTCTGGGCGCGGATCAAGGGCTGGCTGAAGGAACTCTGACGCTACAGCGGATGCCGGGCGATCAGGGCGATCCCTTCGCCGGTATCCACCATCATCGCCTCCACCCCGAATATCTGCGCGACCCGTTGCGGCGACAGCGCCTCGCTGGGCACGTCGTCGGCGACGATGCGGCCGCCATCCATCACCAGCACCCGGTCGGCGAAACGCGCAGCCAGCGTGAGATCATGCAGAATGGCGAGCACGGCGCCGCCGTCACGCGTGGCGCGGCGCAGCAGTTCCATCACCACCAGCTGGTGCCGCGGATCGAGCGAGGCCGTGGGCTCGTCGGCCAGCAGCACCGGCGCTTCGGTGGCCAGCGCGCGCGCCAGCGCGACGCGCGCCCGCTCGCCGCCGGACAGCGTGGTGACGCGGCGGTCGGCGAAAGCTTCGGTCGCGGTCCGCTGCATCGCGCGGCTGACCGCGGCGCGGTCCTGCGGTGAGGGGGTGGAGAACGGGTCCATATGCGGATGGCGCCCGAGCGCGACCACCGCGGCGGCCTGCATCGGCCAATGGAACACATGCCCCTGCGGCAGATAGGCGACCGCGCGTGCCCGCTCGCGATTGCCCATGACGCCGAGCGGGCGCTCGCCAAGCATGATCTCGCCCTCGGCGGGCAGCAGACCGGCCAGCGCGCGGATGAAGGTGGTCTTGCCCGCGCCATTCGGCCCCACCAGGGCGACCAACTCGCCGGCATGCAGCATCGCTTGCGCGCCCCGCACCACGACGGCGCCGCCCAGCCGCACGCTTACCTCGCGTGCGCGCAGCAGCGCCGGTGCGGCTTGCGTGTTCACGACGGCGATCCTTCCAGCATCCGCCGTTCGGAGAAAATCATCGCGACAAAGAACGGAACCCCGATCAGCGCCGTCACCACGCCGAGCTTGATCTCCACCACGCCCGGCAGCAGCCGCACGGCGATATCGGCCGCCAGCAGGAGCGCGGCGCCCGTCAGTGCCGCGGGCAGCATCAGCCGCGCCGGGTCGTAGCCCACCAGGCGGCGGACCAGATGCGGCGCCACCAGGCCGACAAAGCCGATCGATCCGCAGATCGCCACCGCCGCGCCCACGCCGAAGGCGACGCCGACGATGACGGCAAAGCGGGTGCGATCGATGTCGACGCCGAGCGAGACGGCGGCGTCCTCGCCGAGCGTCAGCGCGCGGAATGCGCCCGCGCTCAGGCCGAGGATCACCCAGCTGGCGAGCAGAAAGGGAGCGGCGATCACCAGATGATCGCTGCTGCGGTCCTGCAACGAGCCGAGCAGCCAGAAGGCAACCTCCATCGCGACATAAGGATTCGGCGCCAGGTTCAGAATGAGCGCGATGGCGGCCCCGGCGAAGCTCGCCAGCGCCAGCCCCGCCAGCATCGTCACCGTCAGGCTGGCGCGGCGGCCGGCGATCGTCAGAAGGGCGCCGATCGCCAGCATGGTTCCCGCGATGCCGGCGAGCGGCACGGCGAAGGAGGTGGCGCCGGCCAGGCCGAAGGCGATCACCAGCGCCGCGGCGGCGGCCGCGGCCTGCGGGGCGCCGAACAGCGCGGGCTCCGCCAGCGGATTGCGCAGCAATCCCTGCAGGGCCGCACCCGAGAGGCCGAAAGTCGCGCCGATGAGCAGCGCCAGAACGGTGCGCGGCAGC
The DNA here is from genome assembly GCA_035699705.1 of Xanthobacteraceae bacterium. GTDB lineage: Bacteria > Pseudomonadota > Alphaproteobacteria > Rhizobiales > Xanthobacteraceae > CANKHA01. The sequence goes on along the minus strand of DASSPI010000085.1, from coordinate 11,453 downwards.
CGGATGTCGCGCACGATGATCCCGGAAATTCCCTCGCCGCGGAAAAGCGCGTCGATCACGCGCGCGAGCGAAAGATTGGCGGGCCCGACCATCAGCGAAAGCGCAAAAAGAACGACAGCCAGCGCCGCCAGGGCTGCGTTGAGTTTCAGGTCCTGGCGGTTGAGCCAATTCATCGGTTTTTTGTCCGCGCGCGTTGTCCATCCCGGCATCGGTGGGCATCTCCTACAGCGTCCCGGCCCCGGGCTCCAATGGATTTGCGGCTGTGCTATGGGCACCGGGATGAGAACGCTTGCCGCCACGCTCCTTCTGCTGCTGGCCGCCGTTTCGGCGCGCGCCGACGCGCCGCGCCGCGTCGTGTCGTTCAATCTCTGTGCCGATCAACTGGTGGTGGCGCTGGCCGATGCCGGGCAGATCGCCGCGCTCTCGCCTTATGCGCAGGACCGACATTTGTCCGTCGTCGCCGAGCGGGCGCGCGCCTTTCCGACGCTCGACTGGAGCGCCGAAGGCACCGTCGCCTTCGGGCCCGATCTCGTGCTGGTCGGCCCCAACGACCGGCGCGAGACCCGCCGCATGCTCAACCAACTCAACATACCGGTGGCTGACGTCGCGCTGGTCACCGACATCGCCACCGCGCGCGCCCAGATACTCACGCTGGCGGCGCGCCTCGGCCACCCCGAACGCGGTGAAGCGATGGTGCGCGCGCTGGATGACGCACGCGCCCGGCTCGCCGCCCTCGCGCGGCCGGTTGCAAAGACCGCGCTGGTGGTCGAGCGCGGCGGTTATGTGGAAGGGCCGCAAAGCCTGACGGCGACGCTGCTGGCGGAAGCCGGCCTGCGCCTGCCGGAGGGAGCGCCCGCCGGCTACGGCGGCTACATGTCGCTCGAGATGCTGCTGGTGACGCGGCCCGACGTGCTGGTGCTGAAGGATCCGCCATTGCAGGCGGAGGATCAGGGCGCGCTGTTCTTCACCCATCCGGCGGTGGCGGCGCTCTATCCGGCGGACCGGCGCATCGCGCTGCCGACGCGTTACACCTTGTGCGGCGGACCGGCGCTGATCGAGGCGCTGGATTACCTCGCCGACGTGCTGGGCCGAAATTCGGGTCGAAGCGATCGGCGGCCGCTTCCCGGCAGCGAGCGCTGGCGGGGGCGGGGGTAAGCATACCCGCTGCACGAGGGATACGCGGGTCACGCAAGCGTTGCATCTGCTGCGTCCCCCCACCCCCGACCCCTCCCCGCCTACGGGGGGAGGGGCGAAGGAGGCCTCGCCCGTCTAGGGGTGAAGAATCCTCGCGCGTCTCGGGCTGCAAGGCTCAGCTTTATCACGGGCTGCATTACGATTGTTGCCCTTCCCATTCTTCGATAATCCCCACCAGCGCATCGAGGCCGTCGGTGAGCGCCGCCGGTCCGGGCTGCAAAATCAGCGTCGATTTGATCTCCCGCAGCCAGCCGTCGCGCACCGCCGGCAGCGTCTCGAAGCCCGGCCGCGCCGCCACCTTCGCCGGCACGAATTTCTTGCCGCACCAGGAGCCGACGATGATGTCGGGCTGCGCCGCGATCACCTCGGCGCCGGTGACGATGCGGTCCTTCGCGTTCTTGCGCAAAGCCAGCGCCGGAAAGCTCTCGATGCCGCCGGCGGCTTCCACCAGTTCCGACACCCAGCGGATGCCGGAGATCATCGGCTCGTCCCATTCCTCGAAATAGACGCGCGGGCGCTTGCGCAGCGCGTCGGCGCGGGCGCGCACCGCAATGATCCGCTGCTGGAGCGACGTTGCCAGCGTCTCCGCCTTGCCGGCTGCGCCGACCAGGGCGCCGAGCGTGCGGATCATGTCCAAAATGCCGGCGACGTCACGCTGGTTGAAGGCATGCACGGCGATATTCGCCCGCACCAGGTCCGCCACGATCTCGGCCTGCAGGTCGGAAAAGGTGAGCACGAGATCCGGCTCGAGCGCGAGGATTTTCGGCACGTCGGCGGAGATGAAGGCCGAGACGCGCGGCTTCTCGCGGCGCACCCGCGGCGGCCGCACGGCATAGCCCGAGACGCCGACGATGCAGCGCTCCTCGCCGAGCAGATAGAGCGTTTCCACCGTCTCCTCGGTCAGGCAAACGATGCGTTCGGGAGGAAACATGCTGGCTCAGCTCCCGAGCGCGCGCATGGCGTCGAGGAAGTCGACGCCGCGCACCGCCTTGACCCGGCCGTCGTCCAGCCAGACGACCGAGGTCGCGATGCGCCGCACTTCGCTGGCGTTGTGGCTGACATAGACCATCGGCACCCGCGCCTCGTCGCGCAGGCGCTCGAGATAGGGCAGGATTTCCGACTTGCGCCTGGCATCGAGCGAGGCCAGTGGCTCATCCAGCAGCAGCAGGCGCGGGCGCATCAGCAGCGCGCGCCCGACCGCGATGCGCTGGCGTTCGCCGCCGGATAATTTTCCCGGCCGCCGCGCCAGCAGCGGACGGATGTCGAGCAGGTCGATGACGCGGTCCGCTTCCGCCGCATCGACGGTGAGCCCGCTCATGCGCCGGCCATAGTCGAGATTGCGCGCCACCGTCATATGCGGAAACAGCCGCCCTTCCTGAAAGACATAACCGATGCGCCGCCGGTGCGCGGGCAGGTTGATGCCCGCCACGGAATCGAACAGCACGGTGTCGTCGAGCAGGATGCGTCCGCGGTCGGGCGTCACCAGCCCGGCAATCATGTTGACGAGCGTGGTCTTGCCGGCTCCGGACGGTCCGAACAGCGCAGTGACGCCGCCCTTGGCCTCGAAGCGCACCGCGAGCGCAAAGTCGCCCAGCCGCTTTTCCACGTCCACAGACAGCATCTCACTCTCCGTGGAAGCGCGTGCCGGCGCGCCGCGCCAGCCATTCTGAGGCCACCAGCGCCGTGAGCGCGATGATGATGGCGACGATGACAAGCCGGCCTGCCGCGCCTTCGCCGCCCGGCACCTGCAGGAAGGTATAGATCGCCGCCGAAATGGTCTGCGTCTCGCCGGGAATGTTGGAGACGAAGGTGATGGTGGCGCCGAATTCGCCGAGCGCCTTGGCAAAGCACAGCACCATGCCGGCGATGATGCCCGGCAGCGCCAGCGGCAAGGTGATGGTGAGGAAGGTGCGGGCGCGGTCGGCGCCGAGCGTGGAGGCGGCGTCCTCCAGCCTGCGGTCGATCGCCTCGAACGACAGCCGGATCGCACGCACGAGCAGCGGGAAGCCCATGACGCCGCAGGCGAGCGCCGCGCCGGTCCAGCGGAAGGAAAACACGATCCCGAAATAGTCCTCGAGAAAGCTGCCGACCGGACCCTTGCGGCCGAACGACAGCAGCAGCAGATAGCCGGTCACCACCGGCGGCAGCACGAGCGGCAGATGCACGATGCCGTCGAGCAGCGACTTGCCCCAGAAATCCTTGCGCGCCAGCAGCCAGGCGACCGCGATGCCGAAGGGCAGGGCGGCGAGCGTTGCCGCCACCGCTATGCGCAGCGATAACTGAACCGCTATCCATTCATCGGGAGAAAGATCAAACAAGCGGCACCCGCGCTGTGAGGTTTATTGCAATGTCTTGCTGAGGACAGTGAATCCGCGCTGCTCAAAGATGCCGCGCGCGAGCGATGACTGCAGAAATTCAAGATAAGCCGCCCCGCCGGATTTGGCCCCCGCCGTCAGCGCGGCAGGATAGACGATCGGCGGGTGGGAATCCGCCGGAAAGACGCCGATCACTTTCACCCTCGGCTCGGCCTTGGCGTCGGTCTCGTAGACGATTCCGAGCGGCGCCTCTCCGCGCGCCACCAGCGACAGCGCGACGCGCACATTCTCCACCATCGCCAGCTTGCCGTGCACCGATGACCACAGCCCGAGCTTTTCCAGCGCCGCCTGCGCATAGCGGCCGGCAGGGACCGCGCGTACGTCGCCGGTAACGATACGGCCCTTGCCGGCAAGCGCCGCCAGATCGAAGCCCGGGCCGATCGCAACATCGCCCGCGGCAGCATCCGCTGCCGCGATCAGCACCAGCTTGTTGCCGAGCAGGCCGACGCGGGTGCGTTCCTGAACCGCGTTTTTTCGAACGCCGTAGTCCATCGATTCCAGATCGGCGGAAATGAACACTTCCGCCGGCGCGCCTTGCTCGATCTGCTTGATCAGTTGCGAGCTTCCCGCGTAACTCGCGGCGACCCGCACGCCTTTCGTCCTGGTGTAGGCGGCATTCACGTCGTCGAGCGCGTCCTTCAGCGAAGCCGCCGCGAATACAATCAGGCGCTGGTCCTGCGCAAGCGCATGATCCGCGCAAGCGCCGGGCGCGAGCAAGAGCGAGAGCAGGATGGGAGCATATTTCACGGCGCGTTCTCCAGACAGCAAGCGTCGTGTTTCAGAATTCGCTTCATTCTTGCCGCGAGTCCCTTTCAAGCGAATTTCCGAACCAAACGACACTTGAGCTTTAGGTTTTGGCTGGTGTCCTTCGAATCCGAAGTTCGCTCCCGAGGTTGCGCAAAGTTGGGGCGAACTTCGGATTCGGGACACTGGCGCGCCGGTCTGCGCAGCCATCCCGGTCCTCGTTGATAAATCGGAAGAGACCGCCCGCGAACCGCCGTTCCGGGTTTCTGCGGCGCGTGCACGACGCGGCGCATGTCGCGCATCACGCTAGCAAGTTTCGCTTTCCGGGCAAAGGCGGGTAGGGAACCATCTTCCAAGGGCATGCATCTGCGTGGTTTTTTACTGATGCCGGACGCGTCGCTGCGTAGCGCCTGTTTCTTCGGCCGCAAGTTGTCTTGCGGTGTCCGGCTTTGTTGGCTACTCATTCCGGCCCCTGGTCGGTCGCCTGATGCGGCGGTGCGCAGGCACCATGGGGCTGGGTGATCGGCGCGGCGGCCAACGGGGCTTTCATTTTATGCTGTCGGATTATCTGTTGCTGGGCGCGATTGGCTTCGTCGCTCAACTCATCGATGGTGCGCTCGGCATGGCGTTCGGCGTGATTTCGACGTCGGCCATGCTGACGATGGGCGTGCCGGTGGCGCAGGCGAGCGCCATGGTGCACACCGCGGAAGTATTCACCACCGCCGCCTCCGCCGTGTCGCATGTCGCGCACGGCAACGTCGATTGGAAACTGGTTGCCCGCCTCGGCATCGGCGGGATTCTCGGCGCGGTGCTCGGCGCCTGGGTGCTCTCCAATGTCGATGCGAGCGCGGCACGGCCGTTCGTTGCCTTCTATTTGCTCCTGCTCGGTATCTTCATTTTGCTGAAAGCCGCGCGCCAGATACCGAGGCGTGACGCGCCGTTTGCCTGGGCGCCGCCGCTCGGTCTGGTCGGCGGCTTCTTCGATGCCAGCGGCGGCGGGGGGTGGGGCCCGATGGTCGCCTCCACTCTGATCGGCTCCGGTCACGCGCCGCGCAAGGCCGTTGGTTCGGTGAACACCACGGAATTTTTTGTCACGACGGCGGCGGCCACGACCTTCTTCATCGAGCTTGGCGTTGCGCCGTGGCGCGAGCTGATCGCGCTGGTGATCGGCGGCGTGATCGCAGCTCCGCTGGGCGGATGGGCGGTGAAGCGCCTGCCGCCGCGCGTGCTGATGACGATGGTCGGCGTTCTGGTGGTGACGCTTTCCGCCTGGCAACTCGCCCGCGCGTTCAAAATTTTATAGGCGCGCGTTCCGCGCTACGGCGCCATCAACACCTTGCGGCAGGCCGCCGGCAGATCCGCCATTGTGATCGGCGGCTTCGGCTTCACCGGTTCCTTCGGCGGCTTGGGGTGCAGCACGGCATCGCGGAACCACCAATCCAGTTCCTTGCCGCAGCCGTCGCCGGCCGGCACCGGCTCCTGCGGCTTGCACTCTTCCTCTCCCCCCGGGCAACGCATGCGGATATGGAAATGGTAGTTGTGCCCCCAATAGGGCCGAACCCTGTTGAGCCAGCCGCGGGAATTGCCGCTGTCGCGGCAGAGCGCCTTCTTGATCGCCGCGTTGACGAAGATGCGTTCGACTCCCGGCTCTTCGGCGGCGGCCTTGATGATGGCGGTATGTTTCGGCGTCCAGACTTTCGGGTCGACGTCCTTGCGGTGGTCCGCGACCATGTTGATCGCCGACATCTCTTCGCGCTCCTGGCGCGTGAGCGCGCGGTCGGGCATCGGCGTCAGCCAGATATCGGCATCGAGGCCGACTTGGTGGCTGGCGTGGCCGGTCAGCATCGGACCGCCGCGCGGCTGCGACATGTCGCCGACCAATAGCCCGCTCCAGCCGAGCTTCTTGCCCTTTTGCGCAAGCCGTTCGATCAGGCGCACCAGATTGGGGTGGCCCCAATTGCGGTTGCGCGACAGCCGCATCACCTGCCAGGTCTCGCCATTCACCGGCAGCGCCGTGGCGCCGGCGAGACATCCCTTGGCGTACCAGCCGAGGGCGCGCGCTTCGAGTGGGGCGGGCTCGTCCTTGCGCCCGAACAATTCCTTGGCGGGAGTCTTCGGATCGTCCGGCTTGGCGAGCGGCGGCAGCGGCTTTGGGTCGACCGTGCCGATGGTCTGCGCAAAGGCGCCGGCAGGCAAAATCAGGATCAGAACACACCGGAAGACGAGCTTCGCAAACATTTGATCTCCATGGTCCGCGCCGCGATGCCGGCCGAGGCCGGTACGCGAAAACACAAGGATTATAGCCCAAGCCTTGGCTTTTCATCGGGGCTGAGCCGGTTCCAGGCCGTTCCGCCGCCCTAAACGTCAATGGTGGCAACCCTTTACAACAGGTTCCGGCCGCGCGATGCTGGTTAACGGACGGTTAAGCCTGTTTTGGGGCTTGGGGCATCGTCATGCGCAGGGTTGTGATTGCCGCTGCATGGGCCGCGATATGCGCCCTGCTTGTGACCGGATCGCGACCGGCTGCCGCCGATATTCTGGTCAACGTCAGCAAGAGCTCGCAGCGCATGTCGGTGCTGGTGGACGGCACCGTCCGCCACAACTGGCTGGTTTCGACCGGATCCAATCGCTACACGACGCCCAGCGGCGTTTACAAGCCGCAGTGGCTGGCGCGGAAATGGCGTTCCAAGCAATACGCCAATGCGCCGATGCCGCATTCCATTTTCTTCCATAAGGGCTACGCCATCCACGGCACCACCGAAGTGTCCCGGCTCGGCAAGATCGCATCGCATGGCTGCGTGCGCCTGCATCCCGACCATGCCGCGAAACTCTATTCGCTGGTGCAGAGCCAGATGGCGAATACCCGGGTGGTGGTTTCCGATGACGCGATCGAGCCGCCAGGCGACGCGCCGAAGAAGAAGCCCGGCCTATTCATGGCGGAAACCGCCACAGGCAAAGAGCCGGCGATCAACGCCAAGACCGCGCTCGATGCGATGGCCATGGCGCCCAAAGCGGCTGCGCCCAAAAATCCGCAGCGCGCCCAACGGACCGATACCCGCGAGACGCCCAGGCCGAAGCCGGTGCGCGAAAAGATCGCGCGCGCGCCGAGCCGCGGGTTCCACTGGTAATTTTTCGCGCCGCCGGCAGCGCCGGTTCCATTTTATTATTCGATCACGATCTCGCCGACCATGCCATGGCTGGCATGTGTCGTGCCGTCGGCCTGCACAATGCCGCAGCGCAGATCGTCGGCGCGGCCGGCGGCGACCGGCACGAACCACCATTCGGCGCTGTGCCCGGGATAGACCTCGACCTCGCGGATCGCGCCCTTGAACTCGGCGAGCGTGCTCTTCTTTCCCTCGCGCTCTTGCGTCACCTGCACCTTGCGGGTCCAGATCATCTGCGAAAAACCGTGCGAGGTGAAATAATGCGGGTCGCTGCTCGCATTGCGCAGCACCAGCTTGTAAAGCTTGCCGGTCTCAAAGCGCAGCTTGTTGGGCACAAAGACATGCGTGCCGCCCATGCCGAGATCGACCGTCACTTCGATCGGATTCTGTTGCGCCAGGTCGCCCGCGGCTTGCGCGGCCGGGATCAGAGCGGCACCGAGCATGGCCGCCGTCGCAATCGCCATCGAAACTACTGAGCGCATGACGTTTCCTCTTCTGGGTGAGTTCAACACCGGACCGTACTGCAATTAAGAATTAATTGCAACTGCCGCGGTAGCCGGTGGTGTCCTAAATCTGCTGCGCGTTCATAAGAGCCTGCGCGTTACGCCAGCTATTTTCCGCGAACGTGACGGATCGGCTATGGTTGCTAGAGGAGTTGATGGACCGAACGTCACATTAGGTGCTTCGATGCTGAGCTTTCAGATCATTGATTCAGGACGAAAAATAAACGTCGATTGCGATGCCAAGGGAATGGCAATTCTATTAGGAGCCTTAGCCAAGCTAGTGGGGGAGCGAGCGTCCCATGTTCATCTGTGGACTGCCTCTGCAAGCGGCGGCGTGCTGAGTGACAAAACACCCTGGGGTGAGGACGCCGTCCTTGAAGTCATCATCAATTATGCAGAGGGCGACCGGGAAAATTCAAATTAGGACACTACCGGTAGCCGTGAGCGTTGCAGGCAACGTCCTGCTGCATGTTATCGTGCCGGCAAAGCGGTTAAGGGAGGACGCAACGATGCAGCTTTTGGTCTCTGCGGGTTTTCTTGTTCTGGCGCTTTTCGGCGCGCCGGCTTTCGCCGATCCGGTGGCGGATTTCTACAAGGGAAAGCAGATTCAATTCGTCATCCGCTCCGGCGTCGGCGGCGGCTACGATCTCTACGCCCGCGTCCTCGGCCGGCATATCGGCAAACACATCCCGGGCAACCCGCAGGTGATCCCGATCAATATGCCGGGCGGCGGCGGCATCAAGGCCGCCAATTACGTCGCCAATATCGCGCCCAAGGACGGCACGATCCTCACCATCGTCAGCCAGGGCCTGCCGGTGGACCAGGCGCTCGGCATCAACACCGGACTTGAGGCCGATCTGCGCAACTTCAACTGGCTGGGCAATATGAGCTCGCACAACCAGGTCTCGGTGGTGTGGCACACCTCGAAGACCCAGAACTGGGAAGATGCGCTCAAGCGCGAAACCGTGATGGGCACGACCGGCGCCGGCTCGATCTCCACCCAGGTGCCGGCGGTCTACAACAATGTGCTGGGCGCCAAGTTCAAGCTCGTGGTCGGATACGCCGACGGGGCGGATGTCAATCTCGCGATGGAGCGCGGCGAAGTGGAAGCGCGCGCCACCAACCCCTGGGTGAGCTACAAGGCCACGACGCCGCATCTGGTCGAGAAAAAGATGATCAAGCCGATCGTGCAGATCGGCATGACCAGGGAGCCGGACCTGCCGGACGTGCCGCTGATGCGCGACCTTGCCAAGACGCCCGAGCAGAAGGAGATCGTGGACTTCATCTCGCGCGCCGTCGCGGTTGGGCGGCCGATCGCCACCACGCCGGGCGTGCCGGCCGAACGCGTGGCCGCTTTGCGCAAGGCCTTCGACGCCACGCTGAAGGACCCGGCCTTCATTGCGGAGACCGAAAAGCAACGGATGGAGATCCGCGCGATGAGCGGGCAGGAGCTCGCGCAGCTTGTGAACGACATCATCGGAGCGCCGCCGGCGACGCTTGAAAAGGTCAAGCTGGCGATCGTGCCGAAGGACACGGTGGAAGCGCCGAAGAAATAGCGGCGGGGGATGAAAGCCGGCGAGTGAGGCTGGCCTCTCCCAGTAGGGGAGAGGAAAGAAGTGCCCGAAACTTCCCTTTACACATCCACCTTCAGCGCGGCGATGAAGGCCTCCTGCGGGATGTCGACCTTGCCGAACTGCCGCATGCGCTTCTTGCCCTTCTTCTGCTTGTCGAGCAGCTTGCGCTTGCGGGTGGCGTCGCCGCCGTAGCATTTCGCGGTCACGTCCTTGCGCAGCGCGCGCACCGTCTCGCGCGCGATGATCTTGCCGCCGATCGCGGCCTGGATCGGCACCTGGAACATGTGCGGCGGGATCAGCTCCTTCAGCTTCTCGCACATGCCGCGGCCGCGCGCCTCCGCGCGGGTGCGATGCACCAGCATGGACAAGGCATCGACCGGCTCCTCGTTGACCAGGATCTGCATCTTCACCAGGTCGGCGACGCGGTAGTCGGTGAGATGATAGTCGAAGGAGGCGTAGCCCTTCGACACCGACTTCAGCCGGTCATAGAAGTCGAACACCACCTCGTTGAGCGGCAGGTCGTATTTCACCATGGCGCGGCTGCCGACATAGGTCAGCTCCTTCTGCACCCCGCGGCGGTCCTGGCAGAGTTTCAGCACGGCGCCGAGATATTCGTCGGGCGTCAGGATGATCGCCTCGATCCAGGGCTCCTCGATCTCCAGGATCTTCATCACGTCCGGCATGTCGACCGGATTGTGAATCTCGATCTGCGAGCCGTCGCGCAGCTTCATGCGGTAGATCACCGACGGCGCGGTCGCGATCAGGTCGAGATTGAATTCGCGCTCCAGCCGCTCCTGGATGATCTCCAGATGCAGCAGGCCGAGGAAGCCGCAGCGGAAGCCGAAGCCGAGCGCGGCCGAGGTTTCCATCTCGTAGGAGAAGCTGGCGTCGTTCAGCCGCAGTTTGCCCATGGCCGCGCGCAGATCCTCGAATTGCGCGGCATCGACCGGGAACAATCCGCAGAACACCACCGGGATCGCCGGCCGGAAGCCGGGCAGAGGCTCGTCGACCGGGTTGCGCTCGTCGGTGATGGTGTCGCCGACGCGGGTGTCGGCCACTTCCTTGATCGAGGCGGTGAGCATGCCGATCTCGCCCGGGCCGAGCTCGTCGACCAGCGTCAGCTTGGGCGTGAACACGCCGGTGCGATCGACCTCGTAGGAGGACTCGATGCCGATCATGCGGATGCGCTGGCCCTTCCTGAGCACGCCGTCGACGATCCGCACCAGCACGACGACGCCGAGGTAAGCGTCGTACCAGCTGTCGACCAGGAGCGCCTTCAGCGTGGCGTCGCGGTCGCCCTTGGGCGGCGGCAGCCGGGTGACGATGGCCTCCAGCACGTCGGGAACGCCGAGGCCGGTCTTGGCCGAGATCATCACCGCGTCGGAGGCGTCGAGGCCGATCACGTCCTCGATCTGCTGCTTGATCTTTTCCGGCTCCGCCGCCGGCAGGTCGATCTTGTTGAGCACCGGCACGATCTCGTGGCCGGCATCGAGCGCGTGATAGACGTTGGCCAGCGTCTGCGCTTCCACACCCTGGCTGGCGTCCACCACCAGCAGCGAGCCCTCGCAGGCGGCGAGCGAGCGGTTCACTTCATAGGCGAAGTCGACATGGCCGGGGGTGTCCATCAGGTTGAGGATGTAATCCTTGCCATCCTTCGCGCGGTATTTCAGCCGCACGGTCTGCGCCTTGATGGTGATGCCGCGCTCGCGCTCGATGTCCATCGAGTCGAGCACCTGTTCCTTGCCCAGCATCTCGCGGTCGGTAAGCCCGCCGGTGAGCTGGATCAGCCGGTCGGCCAGCGTGGATTTGCCGTGGTCGATATGCGCGACAATGGAGAAATTGCGGATATGTTGGATGGGCTCGGCCGTCATAGGGGGCAGATAGCACTCGAGTCCGGTG
>DASSPI010000084.1:0-27920 GCA_035699705.1 Xanthobacteraceae bacterium | reverse complement strand
GCATGTAGGGCAGCGAATGAATCTGCTGCTGAGCCGTGGCTGCGACCGCAGCGGGGCTTGCTGATCGGAGGTTTGGTAGGGCGAGAGCCACCTTTAATTTCTAGCCTGAATCAGCCGCACACGGAATTGGTTTATATCGTCGTGGTTAGCGACGAGGGCTCTGCAGCCTCGGACAGTCGCGGTATTTCTCGCCGCCGGCAAAACACAACAGCCTCGCATGCGGTCTATGCTATGCAAATATCGCAAAATCAACCTTGAGCTGGCGGAGAGGGCGGGATTCGAACCCGCGATACGGTTTCCCGTATACACGCTTTCCAAGCGAGCGCCTTAAGCCACTCGGCCACCTCTCCAGCAGGACTTCTTGAAGGCGCTGGCAGCTTGAAGTCAAGACGCGCGCGCAGCGCGCTGGAGCGCCTTACGCGCGCACTATAACGAAGGTCCCCCCACTGACAACCCGCGCGGCGGCGGCGACTTTCCGGTCAATTGACCAGCCGCACCCTGCCCGCTTCGGCCACGTCATAGCCCTGCAGCTCGGCGGCCTGGGCGCGGAAAGCCGGCTTTCGCATCTGCTCGAACAGCGCCTGCGGCCCCGGCAGAAAATAATCGCGCTGGCGCAGCGTCAGATCGAAGCGCTCCCAGATCAGCGGCACGAAACCGAGCCCCGCCGCATGCGCCACCGAGCGGCTGGCAATGCCGCAATCGGCCCGGCCCGAGCGCACCGCCTGCCCCAGGTCCGGGCCGGTCGGGCAGACCGGCTTCACCAGCGCCAGCAAATCGGCGGGGATTCCGGAGCGGGCCAGCAGCGCCACCAGCAGGAGTTGCGCGCCGGCACCTGCCGGCCGTTGCGCCATGCGGGCACGGGTCTGCGCCACCTTGCCGATATCGGTAAGGCCCAACGGATTGCCGGGCGCCACCACCAGCCCTTGCTCCCGCCGGGCAAAGGCGATCACCACCGCATCATGCAGCCCGGGCGTCTGGGCGACCGCCTCGGTATTGGCGGTTTCGTCGTCACCCTCCAGGCGATGCAGATGGATCGCCGCCGCTATCACCTCGCCGCGTGCAAGGCGGCGTAATCCGGATTCACTGCCCTCCGGCAGGCTGGCCAGGCCGCATCCGCTGTCGCGTAGCGCCCAGTCCAGCAACGGATCCTGGCTGCCGCCGACGATCGGCGGCCGCGGCGGCAGTGTCATGCCAGCGGGCGTGACCAGGCCGGAGGCGAGCCAGCGATCGAGCGCGGCTTTGGGAAAAAGCCAGCGGCCGGTGATCTTGGTACAGGGCAAAGCGCCGGCGGCAATCAGCTCGTACAGCTTGCGCTCGCTGAGCCGCAGGTATTCCGCAGCCTCCTCCGTCGTCAACAGTTCGCCCATGCATACGCCTGCAGATTACTGCAACGGCTACGAAAGTTGATCCTCCAAACAGGAAATGCAAGAGATTTCGGCCAAGCTGGAACCGATTCATGACCGAAAATGCGTCAGCGCTGCACCTAGTTTTGAGCTTCGACCCGACCCTGCTGGGCATTGTTCGGCTGTCGCTGATCGTCAGCCTCTCGGCGGTAGCCTTGGCCGGGCTGATCGGGGTGCCTCTGGGCGCGCTGGTGGCGCTGACGCGTTTCCGCGGGCGCGAGGCCGTGATCGTCGCGCTCAATGCCATGATGGGACTGCCGCCGGTCGTCGTCGGCCTCGTGGTCTATCTGCTGTTGTCGCGCGCCGGCCCGCTCGGATCCTGGGGTCTCCTGTTTACGCCGCAGGCCATGATCATCGCGCAGACTTTGCTGGTGGCGCCGCTGATCGCCGCGCTGTCGCGGCAGACCATCGAAGACCTGGCGGCGGAATATCACGACGAGCTCGCGGCGATGAATGTCGGACCCTTCGGGCGCGTCGGCACCTTGATCTGGGACGGCCGCTTCGCGCTGGTGACGGCGTTGCTTGCGGGCTTTGGCCGCGCCGCCGCCGAAGTGGGCGCCGTCATCATCGTCGGCGGCAATATCGATGGCTTCACCCGCACCATGACCACCGCCATCGCGCTGGAAACCTCCAAGGGCGACCTCGCGCTCGCCATTGGTCTGGGCCTCGTGCTGATCGCCATTGTCGTCGTCGTCAACGCGCTGGCCTGGGCGGTGCGCCGCGCCGGCGAAGCCGTTGCCGGATGACCGTCATGCACGCACCAACCAGCGAATTGCCGATCACGCTTGATAAGGTGAGCTTCACCGCGCGCGGCAACCCGATTCTCGCGGATGTATCGCTGACCATTACAGGCGGTGCGCCAACGGTTCTGATCGGGCCGAACGGCGCCGGCAAGACCACGCTGCTGCGCCTGCTGATGGGCTTGATCGAGCCCGCGCGCGGACGCGTGAGCAGGGGCGGCCGCGAAGCCGTCGGCCCGGCGCGTTGCGCGATCGTGTTCCAGCGGCCCGCGATGCTCCGGCGCAGCGCCGCCGGCAATATCCGTTACGCGCTGGCCGCCGCCGGGGTGGCGCGCGCAGAGCGCGCCGCACGATGTGCGGAACTGCTCGCGCTCGTCGGACTTTCCGAACTTGCCGGTGCGCCGGCCAAGCGGCTGTCGGGTGGCGAGCAGCAGCGCCTCGCACTTGCCCGGGCACTCGCCAAGGACCCCGCGGTGCTCCTGCTGGACGAGCCGACGGCCAGCCTCGACCCGGCCGCTACCAAGGGGATCGAGGACGTGATCCGCGACGTCGCGGCCCGCGGCATCAAGGTGGTCATGGCGACCCACGATCTCGGCGAGGCGCGGCGGCTTGCCGGCGAGGTCATCCTGCTGCATCGCGGCCGCGTCGTTGAAACGGCCGGCGCCGTGGACTTCTTCACCGCTCCACGCACCAGCGAGGCGAAACAATTCGTCGCCGGTGAACTGCTGATCTGATCAGGCAAAGGCCGCCCCCATGCCGATGCGCCGATTGCTGCTCGTCCTGGCCTCGCTGGCGGCGCTGAACGTTCCGGCCGCAGCACAAGACAACACCATCGTGGTGGCCTCCACGACGTCAACGCAGGATTCCGGTCTGTTCGGCCATATCCTGCCGCTGTTCAAGGCCAAGACCGGGATCGTCGTGAAAGTGGTCGCGCAGGGCACCGGCCAGGCGATCGACACCGGCCGCCGCGGCGATGCCGATGTTGTTTTCGTTCATGCCAAGGCGCTGGAGGAAAAATTCGTTGCGGACGGCGCCGGCGTGAGACGCTTTCCGGTGATGTACAACGATTTCGTGCTGGTCGGTCCGGCAAGCGATCCCGCCGGAATCAGGGGCGGCAAAGACATCGCCGCCGCGCTGACCGCGATCAAGACCAAAGGCGCGTTCTTCGTCTCGCGCGGCGACCGATCGGGCACCCACCTGGCCGAGCTCGACCTGTGGAAGGCGGCCGGCCTCGACATCGCCAGGGACAAGGGCCCCTGGTATCGCGAGATCGGCCAGGGCATGGGCGCCGCGCTCAATGCCGCCGCCGGCATGGGCGCCTACACTCTTGCCGATCGCGCCACCTGGCTGTCATTCAAGAACAAGGGTGACCTGGCGATAGCGGTCGAAGGCGACAGGCGGCTGTTCAACCAATACGGCGTGATCCTGGTGAACCCGGCCAAACATCCCAGCGTAAAAAAAGAGCTGGGCCAGCGGTTCATCGACTGGCTGGTATCGCCCGAGGGGCAGAAAGCCATTGCCAGCTATAAGATCAATGGCGAGCAGCTGTTCTATCCCAACGCGGGTGATCCGGGCGCCTGAGGGGCCCCGCGCCCCGGGGCCTTTGGGCGAGAAGGTCGTCGACAGGCTTTGGCCGCCTGTGCAAGATGCCGTCTCAACTCAGCTGGTAATTGTGGGCTTGAAGCGCCATGCCGCGTCGATTTGCTTGGGCTTCCCTGCCCGACCCGCAGCTGCTCGAGCTCCGCCTCAAGGATCTGGGCGTCGGCATCAAAGGCACCTGGCTGGAAGATTGCCTGAACGACCTGCAGCGCGAATTGCGGAAAAAGGGCGTCCGCATCAGGCCGCATGCCTGGATATCGGACGAGTGGTTCAGCCCCGACAATACGCCCGGAATCGCCATCCCTTTTTACCTCACCCATCCGCGGCTGATGCGCCTGGAGCGCAAGAAGATCATCGACGTGGAGGGCGGCAGCACGGCGGAATGCATGCGCATCCTCCGCCACGAAGCCGGCCATGTCATGCAGCATGCCTATCAGCTGCAGCGCAGGCGGCGCTGGCAGGAACTGTTCGGGCCTTCCTCCACGCCTTATCCCAGGCATTACCGGCCCAACCCGCGCAGCCGGCGTTTCGTCCGGCATCTTCGGCTCTGGTACGCGCAAAGCCACCCGGACGAGGACTTCGCCGAGACTTTCGCGGTCTGGCTCACGCCGCGCTCGAACTGGCGCAAGCGTTATGCCGACTGGCCGGCTTTAAAGAAGCTGGAGTATGTCGACGAGCTGATGGCGGAGATCGGCAGGCAGAAGCCGGTGCTGAATCGGCGGCTGGAGGTCGATCCGCTTCGGCGGCTGACCCGCACCCTTGCCCAGCATTACGAGAAGAAGCAGGCTCTCTACCACAGTGATTCTCCGAAAGGCTACGACCGGGATCTGCGCAGCATCTTCTCCAGCGATCCGAAACACAGGCGGTCGCTCGCTGCTTCCACCTTCCTGGAAAAGAATCGCGCGAAGATCCGGCGCAGGGTTTCGAAGTCCACAGGCGAGTACCAGCTCACGCTGGATGACGTGCTCGACGAGATCATCGGGCGCTGTCGCGCGTTGAAGTTGCGAGCGGTAGGCTCCGAACGACAACTGACGAGGGATTTCACCGTGCTGCTGGCGGCCAGGACAGTCCATTCCCTTTACAGTCCTTCACGGCGGTCCTACGCCCTATGAAGCCACTGCGCATCCTGGTGCTTTTGCATCCGGACCTGATGCCGCCGGAAACCCTGAAAGGATTCAGCGAGCAGCAAATCAACGTCTGGAAAACCGAATACGACGTGGTCAGCACGCTGCGCAAAGCGGGCCACGACGTGCGCCCGCTTGGTGTGCAGCATGAACTCAAGCCGATTAGGGACGAGGTCGAAGCCTGGAAGCCGGATGTCGTTTTCAACTTGCTGGAAGAATTCCACGGCGAGACGGCCTACGACCAGAATGTCGCAAGCTATCTCGAGCTGCTGCGCGTTCCTTATACCGGCTGTAATCCGCGCGGCCTGATGTTGGCGCGCGGGAAGGACCTGTCGAAAAAGCTGGTGCATTATCACCGCATCCCGGTGCCGGCCTTTGCGGTATTTCCGATGCAGCGGAAAATTCACCGGCCGAAACGGCTGGCCTTTCCGTTGATCGTCAAAAGCCTGAGCGAGGATGCCTCGGAAGGCATCGCGCGGGCCTCGGTGGTCGACAGTGACGAAAAACTCGCCGAGCGCGTGGCTTTCATTCACGACCGGATGGGGACGGCAGCCTTGGTGGAGCAATACATCGCCGGCCGCGAAATCTATGTCGGCATCCTCGGCAACGATCGGCTGCGCGTGCTGCCCATTTGGGAGATCGACTTCGGCAGCGCCGCGCCGATTGCCACCGAAAAGGTCAAGCACGACAAGGATTATCAGCACAGACACAAGATCGAACATGGTCCGGCGAAGGACTTGTCACCGGAACTGCGCGGGCGGATCGGCAAGATGGCGAAACGCATCTACAGGACGCTGGCGCTCGATGGTTATGCGCGCATCGACTTCCGCCTGTCGGCCGAGAACGTCCCCTATTTTCTGGAAGCCAACCCCAATCCGGAAATCGCGAAGAGCGAGGAATTCGCCCATGCCGCAGCCCACGACAAGATCAAATATCGCGACCTGCTGAACCGGATCGTGGCGCTGGGCATGCGCCGCAGCCGGGGAAAAGCGGCCGACTAGCGCTGATCAAATCACAGCGGCTGCGGCCATCGACCTTGCCTGGCTGCATTCGCACTTTCACCTCGGGACGGCACCGGATTTATCGCCTGCCCGCAGCGGCGGCTTTTCTGCTAGAGTAACGAGCATGAAGAAGGCAAATGACGGCTATCTCATTCGTCCCAATCCGCACGATCCGCGGCTGACCGAGCGCGTGAAAGGCGTCGATCACACCGGCGCGACGATCGAGACTTCGGTGACGGTGGAACGAGCGCTGACGATTTTCCTCAATTCGCAGGAAATCGTCACGGCGATGACGATCGGCGACTATCCCGAATATTTGGCCATCGGTTATCTGCTCAACCAGCACATGCTGTTGCCCGATGACGTCATCACCGGCGTCGATTACGACGAGGAACTGGCCCTCGTCGTGGTGCGCACCAAGCGCAAGACGAATTACGAGAAAAAACTGAAGAAGAAGGTTCAGACCTCCGGCTGCGCGCAAGGGACGGTGTTCGGCGATTTGATGGAAGCGCTGGAGAAGGTGGAGCTCCCCGAAGCGGAATTGCGCACTTCCTGGCTTTACGCGCTGACCAACAAGATCAACACCACGCCTTCGCTCTATCTCGAGGCGGGCGCGATCCATGGCTGCGTGCTGGCCGAGCGCGATCAGCCGCTGGTCTATATGGAAGACGTCGGCCGGCATAACGCCGTCGACAAGATCGCCGGCTGGATGTTCCAACACAAGGTGCGGCCGGACGACAAGATCTTCTACACCACCGGCCGGCTCACCTCCGAGATGGTGATCAAGACGCTCCGCATGGGCATCCCGATCCTGATCTCGCGCTCCGGCTTCACCGCCTGGGGCGTCGAGCTGGCGCGCAAGTCCAATCTCACCCTGATCGGACGCGCGCGCGGCAAACGCTTCGTCGCGCTGGCGGGCGAATCGCGCATCGTGTTCGACCAGGACCTCGCCTATGTCGAGGAGGAGAGCGCGAAAAATCGCCGCAAGGCGGCGGTGCATGATGATTGATGCGACGACAGCCACGCATTCCGCCCCACCCTCCCCTGGAGGGGGAGGGTCGCTCGCTAAGGGCGAGCGGGTTGGGGTGAGCGGCACAACGGTTCACCTCCACGCTTCGGGCTTCGTCCGTCGACCTCCCCCCTCCAGGGGGAGGTGAAGCGCGTTCGCCGCGATGGCCGAACCACGGACACTCGGGCTCGTGCTCGCCGGAGGGCTGGCGCGGCGCATGGGCGGGGGCGACAAGGCCCTGTTGCGCATCGGCGGCGTCACGATTTTGGACCGCGTGCTGGAGCGCCTGGGCCCGCAATGCAGCGGGATCATTCTCAATGCCAATGGCGATCCCCGGCGCTTTGCTTCCACCGGGCTGCCGGTGGTGGCTGACGACGTGCCCGGCTTTGCCGGTCCGCTGGCCGGCATCCTGGCCGGGCTCAATTGGGCCGCCGCTCACGCGCCGGAAATTGCCTGGATTGGCAGCGTCCCCGGAGATTGTCCTTTCCTGCCGCGCGACCTGATCGCGCGGCTGCATGCGGCGCGGGCCGCGGCCGGTGCGCCGCTGGCCTGCGCCAAATCCGGTGAGTGGCGCCACCCGGTGGCCGGGCTGTGGCCGGTCGCTCTGCGCGAGGACCTGCGCCACGCCCTGGTCGAGGAGAATTTGCGGAAAATCGAGATATGGACCGACCGTCATGGGGTGGCGCTGGCCGAATGGACGGACGCGCCGGTCGATCCTTTCTTCAACGTCAACACGCCTGAGGATGCGGAACGGGCGGAAGCGATTGCGGCGCAGCATGCGGATGCCTGACCGCGACTTTGTAATCACTTGATCTCCCCACCCTGCGGCCCATAATGCCCGCACGTGGCAAATAGACGTTGGGGAGGAAGACAATGCGCGTATTTCTCGTTGCCTGTCTTGCGGTTGTCGTTCTCGGGCTGGGAGCAGTTTTGGCCCTGAATTCGGTGCAGAAGCCGACCGGTACCAGATACACGACTGAGGGCGCCCGGATCAGCCCGGCCTGGAGCATCCGGCAAGTCTTTTCCAAGCCGAAGGCGGCGCCGAAGACAGTCGCCATGGCGATGCCGGCGTCGGACGGCGTGGCTGACGAGAACTGCGATGTCTCGAGCGCCTGGGCGATGATCCTTGCCGACTTCAGAGATTCGCCGACGGCTGAGCCGACTTGCGAGCAGTGAAAGCGACTCCGCGTTAGCCGATCAGCGACGCGTAGGACAAGAACCCGACGATCGCGCCGGGTTCGATCTTCGTGGTGTCATCGGCGATCTCGGCAAGCCCATCCGTTTCCGTGAGCGAGGTAATCACGCCCGCGCCTTCCTGCGGGTGCTTCACCGCCTCGACGCCACCATCGGCCGCGCGGCGCAGGGCCACGCGTACATATTCGCGGCGGCCTTTCTTCTTGCGATAGGAAAAAGCGGCCTTCACGGGCAGCGGCACCAGCGTCTGCGGCGACGCGCCGCCCAGCCGCAGCAGCAACGGCCGCACTACCCGCACGAAGGTGACAAAGGCCGCGACCGGGTTGCCCGGCAGGCCGGCAAAGGCCGCGCCATCGATCACGCCCATGGCGACCGGGCGTCCCGGCTTGATCGCGACGCGCCAGAACACCAGCCGGCCGATGCTTTCGACCGCGGCGCGCACATGATCGGCTTCGCCGGTGGAGACCCCGCCCGAGGTGAGCACCAGATCGTGCGTCTTGGCGGCTTCACCGATGGCGCGCCGCAGCGCTTCGGGATGATCCGGAACGATACCGAGGTCGCTGACTTGCGTCCCCAGCCGCAGCAGCAAGCCATTAAGCAGCGCGCGATTGGCATCGAACAACGCGGAGGGCGGCCGCGCCGCGCCGGGCTCGACGATCTCGTCGCCGGTGGAGAACAGCGCGACGCGCAGCCGTGGCCGCACCTCGAGCGATGTGATGCCGAGGGCGGCGGCCAGCGCGATGTCCGCAGCCGACAGCACGCGGCCGGCTGGCAGCGCCACCGATCCTGCCTTCACGTCTTCTCCGGCGAAGCGGCGATTGGCGCCAGGCTTCAGGCCAGGCGGCACGATCACCGTATCGTCTTCGGTCTTTACGTCCTCTTGCATGAAGACCGTGTCGGCGCCCGTGGGCATGGCGGCGCCGGTGAAGATCCGAACCGCCTGACCGGCGCCCACTTCTTCCGGCGGCCGATGGCCGGCCATCACGCGCCCGGCGAGCTTGAGGCGGGTCTCCGCATCCGGCTTGAGGTCACGGTGGCGTACGGCATAGCCGTCAACCGCGGAATTATCGAAAGGCGGAAGATCGAGCGGGGCAATCACATCGCCGGCGAGCACCCGCCCGGCAGCTTCGCGCAGCGCAGCTGTCTCCTTGCCGGTGATCGGCTGCACGCGCTGCTGGATCAGGCGCTCCATTTCCTCGAGCGGAAGCAGCGGCCCGGAAAACGCGAAGCAATCGTCCGTGAGCTGCGCCATCAGCGGTTTCCGCTTGCGCCGATCGGCGCGGCATGCCGTAGCACGATGTCCGCGATCGCTTCCACATTGTCGAGGGCGACCACCGGCACCGCGGCCGGCACCGGCTGATCGGAGGCGATGGCGACGATATGCGGATCATCCGGATGCAGCAGCGGCTTGCGGACGGCTGCACGATGCACTTCCAGCTTGGGGTGCGGCTCGCGCTTGTAGCCTTCCACGATCACCAGGTCGACCGGAGCGAGCTTGGCCAGTAGCTCAACCAGCGCCGGCTCCGCCGCCCCGCGCAGCTCATGCACCAGCGCCCAGCGCGCGGCCGAGCCGACCAGCACTTCGGTGGCGCCGGCCACCCGGTGGCTATGGGAATCCTTGCCCGGCTGATCGACATCGAAGGCATGATGCGCGTGCTTGACGGTCGACACCGCAAGCCCGCGGGCAACAAGCCGGGGAATGAGCCTGGTGAGCAGGGTGGTCTTTCCGGAGCCGCTCCAGCCCGCCAATCCGATGATGCGCATGGCCTCTTATAGCAAAAACGCCCGGCGGGAATTCCGCCGGGCGTTGAAGTTTCAGGAGAGAGTGTCAGCTATTCCGCAGGCGTCGCCGCGGGCGTGCCCCGCGGTTGGGGTTGTGATTCATTGGGACCGGTGCGTGCCATTTCCTCCTGCAGCCAGAGGCTATGGTGCTGCCGCGCCCAATTGACGTCAACAGTGCCTTCGGACATCGCCTCGAAGGCGCCCTCCATGCCGATGGTGCCGATGTAGATATGCCCAAGCATGGCCGCGACGAAGAGCACCGCGACCACGCCGTGCACGATCTGGGCAAGCTGCATGCCGGCGATGCCGGTGCCGTAGAAGGGGAACATCAGGAGATAGCCGCTGATCGCCACCGCGCCGCCGCCAAGCACCACGATCCAGTAGATCAGCTTCTGGCCGGCGTTGAAGCGGTAGGCCGGCGGGTGATCGTCGCCGACAATGCCGCCGCCGCGCCGGAGCCATTCCCGGTCGGTCCGATTGGGTATGTTTCCGCCGATCCACATCAACAGGATCAGCACGACGCCGATGGTGAAGGGGAAGCTGAGATAGTTATGCAGATATTTCAGCGTCTGCGACCAGACGGTGAAGGCCTCCGGACTCATCAGCGGCAGCAAGAGGTCCTTGCCGAAGGTGATGTTGAGGCCGGAGATCGCCAGAATGACGAAGCAGGTCGCCGTCATCCAGTGCACGAAGCGTTCGAAGGCGTTGAAGCGCACGATCACCCGGCCCGAGCGTCCGGCCTGGATTCGGACCATGCCGCGCACGAGATAGAAAATCAGGATTCCCGCCGCCACGCCGATGATGGAAATGATGCCGATCCACTTCAGCGTGACTTCATGGAATTGCCGCCAGTCGCGCCCCACGGGCTGCTCGATGATGCCGGACTTCTGGTCCGGCAGGGTCACGCGGCCCTGCACCCGGTTGAGCTCGCGCAGCAGCTGATCTTCCTTCACCGAACTGGCGGTGGGGTTGACCGAATTGTCGGGATTGCGCTGTTGCGCGCTGCCCGGCTGCGCCAATGTCACGACGAATAATAGCGCCAGAGCACCGGCGACAAACCGGATGCGCGCGGAAAGCATCGTCATGCCAAGTCCTCCCCTTACCGACCCGCTTGAGCGGAGTTGGACGGGAGCGGCCTGCGCCGTTCCCGTCATGTGGTGTTACGACGCGATCGTTTCGCGATAGGCGGTCTGCCAGCCCCAGGCGCCGGAACCGTAACCGCGCTTGGTCACCCGCTCCTTGTAGATCTGCGCGATGATCTCGCCATCACCGGCGAGCAGCGATTTGGTCGAGCACATCTCGGCGCAAAGCGGCAGCTTGCCTTCCGCCAGCCGGTTGGCGCCGTATTTGTCGTACTCCGCCACCGAGTTGTCGGCTTCCGGACCGCCGGCGCAATAGGTGCATTTATCCATCTTGCCGCGCGAGCCGAAGTTGCCGATGCGCGGATATTGCGGCGCACCGAACGGGCAAGCGTAGAAGCAGTAGCCGCAGCCGATGCAGATATCCTTCGAGTGCAGGACCACCGCGTCCGCCGTCGTGTAGAAGGCGTTGGTGGGGCACACCGCCGCGCAGGGCGCGTCGGTGCAATGCATGCAGGCCATGGAGACCGACCGTTCGCCCGGCTTGCCGTCATTGATGGTGACGACGCGCCGCCGGTTGATGCCCCAAGGCACTTCGTTTTCGTTCTTGCAGGCGGTGACGCAAGCGTTGCATTCGATGCAACGGTCGGCGTCGCAGAGAAATTTCATCCGAGCCATGGTCCCGCCTCCTTATGCCGCTCTGACCTGACAGAGCGTGGCTTTTGGTTCCTGCATGCCGGTGACCGGATCGTAGCCGTAGGTCGTGAGCGTGTTGACGCTCTCGCCCAGCACGATCGGATCGGCACCCTTGGGATAGTTCTTGCGCTGATCGACGCCCTGGAACCAGCCGGCGAAGTGGAACGGACACCAGGTCACGCCCCTGCCGACCCGTTCGGTGACAAGCGCCTTCATGCGCGCTTTCGAGCCATTCTCGGCGCCGGTCACCCAAACCCAGGAACCGTCGGTGATGCCGCGCGCCGCGGCATCCGCCGGATTGATCTCGATGAACATGTCCTGCTGAAGCTCAGCAAGCCACTTGTTGGAGCGCGTCTCCTCGCCGCCACCCTCGTATTCGACCAGACGGCCGGAGCTGAGGATAAGCGGATAGGCCTTCGAGATCTCCTTATCGACGGCCGCCTTCTGCACCGTGAAGCCGATATTCGGCACGCGGAACTGCTTGGCGTCCGGCAACGTGGGATATTTTGCGACCAGTTCGGGACGCGGCGTGTAGATCGGCTCGCGGTGCACCGGGATCGGGTCCGGCAGGTTCCACGCATTGGCGCGCGCCTTGCCGTTGCCGTAGTGGATGGTCCCGTGCGCCATCGCCACGCGCTGGATGCCGCCGGAAAGATCGATCGCCCATGAAACCGCGTCCGGGTTGGCCCCGCCGATCTTCTCGATCGTGGCCCTTTCAGCTTCGCTGAGTTCCTTGTCCCAGCCGAGCTTCTTCAGCACGCCGTAAGTGAATTCCGGATAGCCGTCCTTGATCTCGGAGTCCTTGGAATAGGATCCCTCGGCCAGGAGGTTGTGCTTCACCGAGGTGCCGTCCGGCAGCTTCACCTCTCGCTCCACGCCGAAGCGGGCGCGGAAGGTGCCGCCGCCGTCCATGATGGACAAATTGGTATTGTAGAGCAGCGGCGTTCCCGGATGCCTGAGTTCCGGCGTGCCCCAGCATGGCCAGGGCAGACCGTAATAATCGCCGCCGATCTCCGGCACGTCTTTCGGCGCGCGCTGCGTGGCCATGTCGAACTTGGCCTGGTTCTTCATATGCGCCTTCAGCCGCTCGGGCGACTGGCCGCAATAGCCGGTGGACCATCCGCCGCGGTTGATTTCGCGAAGGATGTCCTCGGCAACCGGCATGTTGTTCTCGACCTTGATGTTCTTGAACATCCGGTCGGCCAGGCCGAGCTTTTTCGCCAGCAGATACATGATCTCCAGATCGTTCTTCGATTCGAAGATCGGCTTGACGATCTGCTCGCCCCACTGGATCGCGCGATTGGACGACGTGCGGGAGCCGTCCGCCTCATAGCTCGTGGCGGTCGGCAGCAGGTAGGTATTGTCCTTGCGGTTGGAGAGCGCGGCCCAGGTCGTCGGGACCGGATCGGCCACCACAAGCAGATCAAGCTTCTCGATGCCCTTCGCCGCTTCCGGCATGCGGGTCACGGTGTTTCCGCCGTGGCCCATGACGATCATCGCCTTCAGGGTGTCCTTCTGCGCGACCTGATCCTTTGGCAGCAAGGTGGCATCGAACCAGCGTGTCGAAGGAATTCCCGGCGTCTCCATCATCTGCTTGGAATCGAAGCGAGACAGCAGCCAGTCGTATTCGACTTCCCAGACGCGCGCCCAATGCTTCCAGGCGCCTTCGGCGAGGCCGTAATAGAGCGGCAACGTCACGATATCGAGACCCAGGTCGGTCGCGCCCTGCACGTTGGTGTGGCCGCGGAAAATATTCGCGCCCATCCCCGGCCCGCCAACGTTGCCGGTGGCGAGCAGCAAAACACAGCTGGCGCGGACGTTGGCGGTGCCGACCGTATGCTGCGTCTGTCCCATCGCCCAGATCAGGGTCGAGGGTTTTTCGGTGGCAAACATCTTGGCGACGCGCTCGAGTTGCGCGCCGGGAACGCCGCTGACGCGCTCGACTTCCTCTGGCGTCCACTTCTCGACCTCCTTGCGGATGTCGTCCATGCCGTAGACGCGCTGCTTGATAAATTCCTTGTCTTCCCAGCCATTCTTGAAGATGTGGTGCAGAATGCCCCACAATACAGGGATATCGGTGCCCGGGCGGATGCGAACATACTCCGTCGCATGCGCCGCCGTTCGGGTCAGGCGGGGATCGGCGACGATGAAGTTCGCCCGGTTTACTTCCTTGCCCTCAAGCAGATGCTGCAACGACACCGGATGCGCCTCGGCGGGATTGCCGCCGAGGAACAGCAAGGTCTTGGAATTGCGGATGTCGGTATAGCTGTTGGTCATCGCACCGTAGCCCCAGGTATTGGCTACGCCGGCGACGGTGGTGGAGTGGCAGATACGCGCCTGGTGGTCGGAGCTGTTGGTGCCCCAGAAGGCCGCGAATTTGCGGTTCAGATAGGCGCCTTCGTTGGTGAACTTGGCGGACCCGAGCCAGTAGACGGACTCCGGTCCGGACTTCTCGCGGATCGCCATCATCTTGTCGCCGATCTCGTTGATCGCGACGTCCCAGGAGATCCGGTTCCACTGGCCGTTCACCAGCTTCATCGGATAGCGCAGGCGGCGATCGCCCATCACGATCTCGCGCGTCGCCGCGCCTTTGGCGCAATGCGAGCCGCGACTGATCGGCGAATCCCAGCCGGGCTCCTGGCCGATCCACACGCCATTGACCACCTCGGCCACCACCGTGCAGCCGACCGAGCAATGCGTGCAGATATTCTTGCGGATCGTCACCGCGGTGCCGGGCGTCGGCGGGGCGGCTTCGGCTTTACGGACGCTCGCAAGCGGCAGCGCTCCAAGCGTGGCCAAGCCTCCGGCAACCAGACCGGAGCGGCGGAGGAAGGTGCGGCGGTCGAGACGGCCGGCGGATTGTCCGGCAAGCGCTTCGGCAAGCTTACCGTGGCGTGCCTGGCGTTCTGTTCTTTTGATCAGCACAGGTGCCTCCCTTATTTCGTCGGATACCGGTTGACGCGGTAAAAGGTCTTTATGTGGTCGGTTTCCTTGTAACGCGCCTTGCGCTTCTCATCGTTGTTCTCGGTGTCAGCGGCCGCAGTGCTCGCAAGAGGCCCCGCGCTTACTGCTGCCACACCCGCGCCTGTCGCCATGGCGCGGAGGAAATCGCGACGGCCTACCGTCGTCTTGTCCCGCTGTTTCATCGCCGGCTCCTCTTTTCTCAATTTCGCTCCGCCTTGTCATAAGGCAACGCGAAGGCTTCCATCTCGACCTGCACAAACAGCCGTCCCAGCGCGCCGACGCACCGGTAGAAATCGGCATGCTCGGCGCGCTCGAGATCGGCGAAGAAACGGCCGATCCAGGGCGCCAGGTGTTTTTCAAATAATTTCCGGTCGGTGCCTTCCGGCGCCGGGAAGCGGCCGCCGGTCACTCCCGCCATGATCTCGCAGAGGATCGCTGCATGATCTTCCGGTTCGGCATTGCCTTCGGCGCGCTCGATGCCGAGCGCAGCAAGATCGTCACGCAGGCGCGCGAGCGGACGGTCATGCAGGAAACCCGTGAGGTAATAGGAGGCGTAGGGCAGCACTTCGCCGCGGCCAAGCCCGATGAAGAGCTCGAAATATTCACGGCTGATGCGATCGGCATCGGCGGTGGCGGCAGCTTCACCGAGCGCCATATGCGCAAGCCCGAAAGGCGTTGCGTCGCCGCGCAATCCGGCCAGGCGCGCGAGCAGGTCCGCGTCGGGCGCGCGCGCAAGCAGCGCCGAGAGCAGCGCATATTCCTGCGAGCGCGCGGAATCGGTTTCGTCAATGTCGCTCACTGTGGAAGTTCCACCGAAAAGGTCGGGCCGCAACAGCGCGCGATCAACGCCTGTGACTCGTTCCACGGAGGCAACGCGTTCGGCCGGAATCCGCGACCAATTGGAGATCGACGGCTGCGCAATACCTATTTTTCGCGCAAGCTCGCTCACGCCGCCGGCTGCGTTAATGGCTTGTTGAAGTCCTGGGTCACGCATTGGAGCCTAGACCCGCCCTAGGAGTATTCTTTTCAATTATTCCAAAAGGCTAATGCCGCCCGCCAAGTCAGGTCAATAGGTTCGCGCTATGACTTAAGAACTACTTGGGTAAGGCCGCGCCATGGCGCCGGTGCGGAGCCGGCGCGTCGGCTGACTCCGCGTCGCGCTCATGTTGCGCCGCACCTTCGCCGCCGTGCTGCGCTGCAATATCCACCGGCTGCTGTTGAGCCGGAGCCGGGGAGGAGTCTGACCCGCTTTCCTCCGTCATCGTTGGCGCTGTTTCCGCAGGACTTCCCGCGCTCTCGTGAATCTCCGTCGGCGCCTGGCCGGTTGTTTCTTCCGTGAGTTCACCGAAAAACCGCGCTGCCGCCTGCCGCACCTCGTCCGTATCGAGCGGTCCGAATCCCGGAATTGAATTCGGTGCATTGAAGTCCCAGGAATTCTCGGAGAGTCCGACGAAATCCCGGATTGCGGGATCGGCGCTCCAGGCGCGGCGAAGGGCCGCATGGGTCAAACCCGCCGGCACGCCGCGCTGAAGAAAGGCGCGGATGTCGGAATCCGCTCCGATTGATTCCAGCGACGGCAATTTGGTGATGTCGAACGCCGGGTCGGGCGGCGCCGTCGCGGCCGCGTCCTTGCCCGTGGCGGGTGGCGATGTCTTTTCCGCCGCCGCGGGCTTCTCCGCCGGCGGATTGAGTTTGCGCTGTGACCAGCGCGCGAGAAAATCCTTCGGATCGCTCATTTACGGTCTTCCTCGCGGCCCGGTGCGCGCCGCGCCATCGCTTCCGTATTAGCGCGATCGCGCTTGCGCTTGAAGAACTGCCGCTCGACGTGATGCTCGGCGACAAAAGCCGCCACGGCTTCGCGGATCAATTCCGGCATGGGCACCATCTCGATCAGATCGTTCCCGGCTTCGGTAAAAGCTTCGCCTTCGGCAGGATCCACCGTGACGGCGAAGATTTTGTAGGGCGGATCCGCCTCGATCGGCCGCAGCGCGACCCACACCGAGGGCGCGCCGGAAGCGAGGTTGTCCCGGTAATTAGTGGTTTCGGTTGGATACAGCTCGATCGTGGTCGTGCCGGCATAAAAAATCGTGCGGTCGGCTTCCTGTGACAGCACCGTCCAGGGCTCGGCTTCCGGCTGGCCGGGCAAGACGGAGACCGGCTGCCAGACATAATCTATCCATTGGCTCGCCGCCTTGCGGCGTTCCACGACAACGCCCACGGCGATGCGGCCCGGCGCGCTCATGTGACGGTTTCCAGCCGGCGGATCGGCAGGCCCATGACCAGATTCTGCGGCTTCAACCGCAACACGCGGTCGGGCGTCATTGCCAGCAGCAGATAGATCGGCTCGCCGCGCAACTGTTCGGTGACCACGCCGGGATCGCGGAAGGTCAGGCGGAACAGGCCGATGATGCGCGACTTCGCACCATCGTCGATCTCCTCGCCGTTCCAGAGCGCGTCGCCGATGCGGGTCGACTCTGCGTCAAGCCCGACATACCAGGTGAGATTGACGTCGCGGATTTCGGTCAGCGGCTCGATGTCCACTTCGATCGACAGCATGTGGAATATCCAGGCCGCGATCACTTCGCCGAGCGCGGCCAGGCTGCGCCGTCCCGCGGTCATGTCGAGCGCCATGTCGAACTGGTCGCTGCGCTCCCAGTAGCTGTCTGCGTTGCTGTCGGACAGCACGTCGATCTCGGAGGCCGCCGGCAGGCCCAGCATGGAGACCAGCGGGGAAAGCGGCGTGTCGCCAATGCCCGCGATGGTTTCTTCGTCGGC
The DNA here is from genome assembly GCA_035699705.1 of Xanthobacteraceae bacterium. Taxonomy (GTDB): domain Bacteria; phylum Pseudomonadota; class Alphaproteobacteria; order Rhizobiales; family Xanthobacteraceae; genus CANKHA01. Next base: position 10,554 of record DASSPI010000084.1, on the reverse strand, counting down.
TGCAATCAGCGCCTGCTCATGCACGGTCAGCCTTTGCTCGCGGAAAAACAGTTCCGCCGCGCGCAGCACATAGGCGTCGTCGCAGCCGTCAAGCGCGTTGCGCAGGATCACATGCACGAGCTGATTGATGAAGAGCGGCGGCGTGCGGCCGGTGCCTTCGCGCAACAATGCCGCATAGGAGGCTTCCAGCGTCGGGTGACGCAACAGAAGATCGCGGAACTCGATCATCAATTGCCAGTTCTCGCGCGCATCGGGATCCTCGAGCGCTGCGATTTCCTCCGCGCTCACCTTGCGGCGCGGATCGGCCAGCAGCGCGGCATGCAAGGCGCGCTCATCCTCCGCCGCATCCGGCGGCGGCGCGAGCTCGGGCCGCGCGAGATAGACCTTGAGGAATTCGTCCGTGACGACGAGGCCGCCGCCGGCATCGCGGTCGAGCAGATGATGGCCGCAGGAGAGCCAGAAATCCTTCATTACATACTCCCTTGTGGCTCGCCGCGCGCCAGTTTGCTCAGATCAACCTGCTCCACCGGCTCATCCTCGTCACCCTCCGCCTCCAGGAAGGAGAAAGCGCGCAGCGGCTTCGGCCCGTTGCGCGGCCGCAGCGTGCGGAACGTCTCGCGGATGGAGTCGCCTTCCTGCACGCGATGGACCGCGATCAATGTATCCAAAGGTTGGTCGCATAACGACGAGGCATAGGCGATTTCCTCGGAGGCCGCGAGCCGCGCCAGCGTGATCTCGGGCGCACCGAAGTTTTCCACCAGACGCTGCGCCAGCATTTCCACCGCTTCCGCATGGTCGTCTTTGTCCGCCTCCACGATCTGCGCCAGCGTCGACCAGCCGAGCGAGGCGATGCCAAGCAGCCCGGCGCGAAAAGCGGTGCGCTGCTTGCCTTCGAAGCTGGAGGGGTCCCGGTTCCAGAACACGAAAGAGCCTGGCACCGCCCATTCGCCGGGCTCAGCGGCCTTCTCGAACACGAAGGTGTCCGACGGATCGAGACGGATCGTACGCAACAATTTCATCGGCGGGGACCTCCACGCCTGGCGTCATACCAAGATGGGGCCGCGAGCGCGGGAACCAAGGCCCTGCGCTCGGCCTGATCGCTGGCAATCCAACGCACCAGCAGGTCGCCGTTTTCATCAATGTCACGCCGCGCGCCTTTTTCTGGCGACAGCCGCGGCAGATATTCTTTCACCACCGCGCCGAAGCCGTCTTGTTCCCAGACGTCGATCGCCACCATGAGATGTCGCGCGAAACTTTCGACCAGCGCCGATGCGCCATGCTCTTCGAAACCTTCCTGATCGAGCGCGGTCTCCAGCGGATGCAGCCCGGCCTCCTCGGTCATCGAGACGGTACGGATCATCCCGCCGAATACCAGCCAATCCGGCACGGCATCCTCGTCCGCGCCTTGTGGCCAGGCGAGCCGGCCGCCGCCCACCAGTCCGCCATCGACGCGCAAGGCGTCCGGCCAATCTATGACAATCGGTTTTTCCGGTGGCGCATGCGCCAACAGCGCATCGGTCATGGCATTCATTCCGGCATAGAACGCCCTGCGCGCGCTACGGAGCGGCTCGTCCGGCTCCAGCACTACCGCAAATTCGGCCATATCGAAGCGGCCGACATAGACCAGCGTGCCCGCGCCCTCTTCGGCCGCCACTTTTTGCGCGTGCAGGAAGGCGTCGCCAACCTCGCGCAAGCTGACAAGCCGGTACGGCGGCGGCAGGACCAACGCCGATAATACCGAATTTCCTGGCCGCATCTCGCCTCACAGTCTGCTATAATTCCAATCTTATAGCGGAAGCGGGCCTAGTGTCCCGGATCCGAAGGCCGCCAAACTTCGCGGCACCCTGGATAGCGAACTTCGGATTCGAAGGACACTAGGAGATTCAGGGGTATAGTGTCGTTCTGGTTCAGAAATCCGCTTGAAGGACGCGCGGCAGAATGAAGCGAATTTCTGAACCTCGACACTAGTGCCGCAGCGAATTTGGACCCCAAAACCGCGGCTTTCGGAGGACGGATGGCGGACAAAGTGCGGAAAATTGTGGCTTGTTCCTGCGACGACAGCATGGCGCTGGACGGTGAAGCTTTGCGCCGCGCCTGCCGGGGTGCGGAAATCCAGACCGCGAGGCAACTTTGCCGTGCGGAGGCCGAGCGTTTCCGCGCGATTGCCGCGGACGGCGGCCCCGTCACCGTCACCTGCACCCAGGAAGCGCCGCTATTTTCCGAGATTGCCGAGGAGGCCGGCGGCAAAGCCTCGCTGACGTTCGTCAATATCCGCGAACAAGCGGGCTGGTCCGCCGAGGGCGCGCAAGCCACGCCCAAGATCGCGGCCTTGCTGGCGGCGGCGGCCGAACCCGTGCCGGACATTCCTTACGTCACGCTGCAAAGCGACGGCGTGATCCTGATTTACGGGCGCGACGAACAGGCGGTCGAGACCGCGCGCCTGTTGAAGGACCACCTCGATGTCACCGTTCTGATCACGCCGCCGGCGGCGATCGCGCCGCCGCGCGCGACCGATTTTCCGGTGGTGAAGGGCCGCATCCAGGCCGCCAAGGGATTCCTCGGTGCCTTCGAGATCGTGGTCGACGACTATGCCGTGCCGGAGCCAAGCTCGCGCGGCGCCTTGAGATTCGGTCCGGCGCGCAACGGCGCGAAATCGCAATGCGACATCGTGCTGGACATTTCCGGCGGCGCACCGCTATTCCCCGCGCCCGATCTGCGCGAGGGCTATCTGCGCGCCGACTCCGGCGATCCGGCTGCCGTGCTGCGCGCGACGCTGAAGGCGCGCGACCTCGTCGGCACCTTCGACAAGCCGCGTTACATCCAGTTCACCGAGGATCTCTGCGCGCATTCGCGCTCCAAGATCGTCGGCTGCCGCCGCTGCCTCGATCTCTGCCCGACCGGCGCGATCGCGCCCGCGGGCGATCATGTGGCGATCGACGCCCAGATCTGCGCGGGCTGCGGGCAATGCGCCGCCGCCTGTCCGACCGGCGCGGCATCCTACGCGCTGCCGCCCGCAGATATCCTGATGCGCAAGCTGCGCGTGCTGCTCACGACCTATCGCGAGACCGGGGGCAGGCAGCCGGTCGTGCTGCTGCATGACGGAGAGCACGGCACGGACTTGATCGATGCGCTGGCGCGGTATGGCGACGGCTTGCCCGCGCATGTCCTGCCGGTCGCGGTCAACGAAGTGACGCAAGTCGGGCTGGAAGCGGTGGCCGCGGCTTTCGCCTATGGCGCCTCCGCCATGCGTTTCCTCTTGCGCGGAAAAGCGCGGCACGACACCGCGGGCCTCACCAAGACCATCGCGCTGGCGCAACCGATCCTCGCCGGCCTCGGCTTCACCGGCGAGCGCGTGGCGGCCATCGAGACCGACGATCCCGACGCGCTCGGCCAGGCTTTGCGCGCGATCGCGCCGGCCGAGTCCGCGCCCCGCCCGGCCAGTTTCCAGCCGGTCGGCGCCAAGCGCGACGTGCTGCGGTTCGCCTTGCGCGAACTGCATCAGGCAGCGCCGGTGCCGGTGGACCTGGTGGCGTTGCCGCAGGGCGCTCCCTTCGGCGCGGTGCAGGTGAATGCGGAAGGCTGCACGCTCTGTCTCTCCTGCGTCTCCGCCTGCCCGACCGGCGCGTTGCTGGCCGACCCCGACCGGCCGATGCTGCGCTTTACCGAGGACGCCTGCGTGCAATGCGGGCTGTGCCAGGCCACCTGCCCAGAGAAAGTCATCACGCTGACGCCGCAGATCGACTTCCGCGCCGCCACCGCTTCCGCGCGCGTGCTGAAGGAAGAAGAGCCGTTCCACTGCATCCGCTGCGACAAGCCTTTCGGCGTCAAAAGCACGATCGAGCGCGTCGCCGCCAAGCTGGAAGGCCGGCACTGGATGTTCCAAGGTTCCGCGCAACGGCTCGACATCATCAAGATGTGCGAGGACTGCCGCGTCACCGCGGTCAGCAACGAGAATTTCGATCCTTACGGCGCACCGCCGCGTCCGCCTCCGCGCACCACGGAAGATTATCTGCGCGAGCGCGAAGCCAAGAGCGAAACATAATGCTCATCCCGGCAGCGAGGCGCCTTGGCGCCCGCAGCGACTCGGCTTGACGTCGCGACGGGCTCTAATCCGCAAAGCATGGCGCGTGATTATTTCTTCGTCGCCTTTTCCAGGAATTTCACCAGTGCCGCGCGGTCCTCGCGCGAGCCGATGGTCTGCTCCGGCATCTTGGTGCCCGGCGTATAGGTGGCGGGCCCCACCTCGAACAGCTTCGCCACGGTTTCCGGCGTCCATATGATGTCGAGTTGCTTCAGCGCGGGCGAAAAATTATAGCCGGGCAGCGTTGCGATCCTGCGCCCGAAAATGCCGGCAAGCGTCGGGCCGGCGCGATTGCCTTCATCCGGACTGAGGGTGTGGCAGGCAACGCAGCCGCGGAAGACTTCCGCGCCGGGGTCGCCGGCATAGGCGGCGAGCGGATCTTCCGGCGCACCCATCGTCACCCCGCCGATATGCTCGCCGCTCTCGGCATCCCAGCGCCGCACCATGCGGTCGGCGCCGCCGGTGAGCAGCGTCTTGCTGTCGGGAAAGAACGCAACCGACCAGACCGGCAGTCCGGGCCCGACCAGCGTACGCGCGACCTTGCGCTCGGCCCGCTCGACGATCGTCACCGAGCCACGGATGCCGGCGGCGGCGATCAGCTTGCCGTCTGCGGAAATCGCCAAAGCGATGATCGGCGTGGTCGCGGCCTTGACCTCGCCACGCTGTTCGCCCGCGGGCGTGAGGAAATAGAGATTGCCATCGGCTCCCGCCGCGACGATCTCGCCATCGGGCGCCACCGCCACCGAATTAAGCGGCGACGCAAGAGTCTTGATGGCCGGCGCGCCGGTTCCGGCCAGCGGCCAAATACGCAGCGTGGCGTCATAGCCGGCGCTCACCAGCGACTGCCCGTCCGGCGCAAAAGCCGCACCATTGACGTTCTGCGAATGGCCTTGCAGCACGCGTGGCGCGCCGCCGGCGAGCGGCCATAACCGCAGGCTGTGATCCCAGGATGCCGATGCCAGCGTCGATCCGTCAGGCGAAACCGCAAGCGAGACGACGGGAGCGGCATGGCCTTCCAGCACGCTGGCAGGCGCCGGGTCCCCGCTGCGCCAGATGGCGATGCGGCCCTCCTCGCCGGCGGTGATGACGCGGCCATCTTTCAGCACCGCCACGGCATTCACCGCGCCATCATGGAAGCGCAGCACCTGTTCGGCCGCGTTGCGTGTCAGCGACCAGCGGATCGCGGAGGTATCGAAGCTGCCGGAGACCGCAAAGCTGCCATCGGCTGAAATGCCCACTGCCCTTACCGGCCCGCCATGGCCACGCATCTGTGCGGCCGCCGGATCAAGCAAAGCGGCGAGCGTCAATAAGAGCAGGCAAGAGCGCAACGGTATGGCCGCCATGCCGACAGCACCTCATGTGAACGAAAAAGCCCGACCGGAACTCCAACAACAAGTGTACATCACCTTGTGTTCCTTCCAACACAAGCGCAGGATTAGCATGTGTTGTCGTTATTCAAGGAGGCTTTCATGGACTTGAATGCAAAGACAGCTGCCATCGTCCTCGGCATCGTGTTTCTGGCGGTGGGAATTCTTGGTTTCTTCCCCAATCCGCTGGTGTCGCCGACTGGGCTTTTCGTGGTCAATACACCTCATAACATCGTCCACCTGGTCAGCGGCGCCGTGTTGCTGGCGGGCGCCTATACGACGCTGGGCGGCGCGCTGGCGTTGAAAATCATCGGCGTGGTCTATGCGCTGATCGCCGTCCTCGGCTTGGTGACGGGCGGCCCGACGCTGCTGGGGCTGGTAGCGATGAACACTGCGGATCATTGGCTGCATGTGGCGCTTGCCGTCGTCATCCTGGCGGCAGGTTTCCTGCTGGAAGATGAACCGGCGATGGCTTAGCGCGCGCGCAGCGCCGCATCAGGCGTCAACCGGGTGCAGGCCGAGCTCCCGGATGCGCCGCTTTACGGATTCATCCGCGAGCGCGGCGATGAAGGCCCTTACGGCCGGCTGTTCGCGCCGGCCATCCGGCAACAGGAAGTCGTAAGACTCCGGCGACAGCGGCAGGAATTCCAGACCATATAGCCGCGCCACCGATTCAATCGCGATCCCCCAATCAGCGCGGCCTTGCGCCACCGCTGCGGCGACCGCGTTGTGCGACTTCGGCTGATTGGCGTAACCGGGCGGCCTGGCTCCAGACAGAAGCTGATCGATCAGAAGGCGGGTGCCGGCGCCGGCATTGCGATTGACCATCAGACAGGCGGGATCGGCGAGCGCGGCCTGCAATGCGCCTTTCGCATCGCGCCCGGCAAAACGCTCATCGCCCGGCCGGTGCAACACACCCTGCATGCGCTGCCAGCCGCGTTGGAGCGAAAGCCCCTCACCCCTGAAATGCTCGTTATAGCGGCCGGTGGCGGGATCGATCAGATGCACCGGTGCGATGTCGCATTCGCCGCGGCGGGCGGCGGCGAGCCCGCCCATGCTGCCGACCGCAATGACGCGGGTCTTAATGCCTTGTTCGGCCAGCCGCCCCGTCACGACATCGAGCCCGACGCAATGGCTTCCCATCACCACAAGATCGGGAAGCTGCGCCTTGTCGCCGATCAGCGTAACCCGCGCGGTGCTGTCGGCGTCCAGCGCGGTGGCAAGCGCATCGACCTCGATGAACCCATCGGCCTGCGAGAAGGCGGTGACCGCGCCGGAGCCCTTGGCGGTGGGGAATGCGGCCGGGCCGTCTTTGCCGGAAACGAGCGCCACCAGCACGAATTCCTTGCGGCCCAGTTCCGACGTGACCCGCACCGGCACCTGCGCCTCGATGATCTGCGCGGCTTCCGCCGGAAGGCCCGCCAGCGCGCGGATCACCGGCGCCACATAAGAGTGGAAGGTAAAGATCGCCGAGGTCGGGAAGCCCGGGAGCACCGCCATCGGCTTTTTCTCCACCACCGCAAGACAAAGCGGCTTGCCCGGCTTCAGCGCCACGCCGTGCACCAGCACGCCCGGTTTGCCGAGCCGCGACACAACCCGATGCGACAGGTCGCCGGCGCCTTTCGAGGTGCCGCCGCTGATCACAACCAGGTCGCAGCTTGCCAGTGCGCGGCGCATGGCCTTTTCCAGCGCGGCTTCGTCGTCCGGAAAAGCGCCGAAGGGCACCGCCTCGCCGCCCGCTTCAGCGACGGCAGCGGCGAGAATCGCCCCATTGCTGTCATAGACGCCGGCAGGGCGTAGCTCTTCGCCGAGCGCGACCAGCTCATCGCCGGTGGAGAGCACCGCCACTTTTGGACGCCGCACGACCTCGACGCCGGCCAGCCCGCAGGCGGCGAGCATGCCGATCTCGCGCGAGCCGATGCGCGTGCCCCGCAGCAGCAGCATCTCTCCGCGCGCGATGTCGGAGCCCGCATAGGAAATGAACTGGCCGGGCGAGACCGCGCGGCGGACTTCGATGCCGGGAGAACCGGCTTCGTCGACCAGCTCTGTTTGCTCCACCATCACGATCGCATCGGCGCCGCGCGGCACCACGCCGCCGGTGGCGATGGTCGTCGCTGTCCCTGCGCCGACTTCGATCGCGGGCCGATGCCCGCTGGCGATGACTTCCGCATTGAGGCGGAGGGGCCGCGGCGTTGCGTCGCTGGCGCCCACCGTGTCGGCCGCCCGCAAGGCGAAGCCGTCGACACCGGAGCGATCGAAGGGCGGTGCGTCGACCGGCGCGGTCACATCATGCGCCAGCACGCGGCCGAGCGCCGCCGCCAAAGTGACCGGCTCGGCTGCGAGCGGCGCCAGATCGAGATGGCGCTCGAAACGCGCCTTCGCCTCCTCGGCCGAGACCACTTCAAGGAATTGTTCCTGGGCGGCGGCGCGGCGCACCGCGGCAAGAAGGTCGGACGTCATGGCAGCGCTCTCACCGCCACCTGGGCGCTGGGCGGATAGCCTTCGCTTTCCGGCGGAACGAGGATCCAGCCGTCCGCGCGCGCCAGCGCGGAATAAGACAAATAGCCGCTCGCCAGCGGCTCCGCGCTTCCGCCGCGGCAGCGCACCGGAACGACCTCGGCCATGCCGAGGGGCGAGGTCACTTTGCGCGCAAGCTGCGCCATGAAAATTCTGTCTTCTTCATCTGCAGCGCTGAGTTTATTCAGCCAGTGCCGTCCAAGCGTGAGCCATGCCGCGAGGCCGGCATCGAAGCGGCCCGGCAGCAACAGCACCGTGCGCGCGCCGACGGCGCCGAATGCCGCCGTTTCGCCGGGAATGAGACCGACGCCGTGAAAGGCAACGCGCCCCGCCTTGGCCAGTGCGATCACGCTTGCATCGGGCGTTCCACTTCCCGTTCCTCCCAGAACGAGGATGGCATCGCTGTCTTCATGATGAAATGCTGCTGTCAGATGATCCGGCGCCACTGCATCGCCGGCATCGGGAATGACAACCGCGCCTGCAGCGGCGAGGATCTCGGCGATCCAGCCATAGCCTGCGGCTATGACGGCGCTACCGGCGTGCGCGCGAACGAGGCGAATGCGCGGCTCGCGGATCGCCACGCGGGAAATGCCCGCGACCGACAGCAAGGCCAGGTCGACCGCGCGCAGGCGCTCGCCCGCCGCACGCAGCGGAAAGCCCGCTTCCGCATCCCGGCCGGCAGACAACACGCCTTCGCCCGGCGCAACAGTGGCCAGCGCTTCGGCTTGCGAGCCGCGCAGCACAACCGTGTCGAGCGGCGCCACGGCGTCCGCACCCCGCGGCAGCGGCTGGCCGAAGTCCACGCGGCGCGGCAACGCCGACAGCAAGGCCGGGGCGTAGGAGCCCGCGTCGATGGTTTCGTCCGATCTCACCGCCCAGCCGTCATGCAATGCCACAGCGGAAGCAGGCTGCATGGCGGGAGCTTTTGCATCGGCCGCCAGCACGCGGGCGAGCGCGGCGCTGACATCCGCTTCCCGCGGCTCCACCGGGCGGGCGACCGCATCGATGGCGGCAAGCGCCTCGGCCAGCGGGGTCAACTTGACGATACGTTGCTCCACCTCGGGATACGCGACCATGGCGGAGTTCTGGCCAAGCCCCGTCGCGCGGTCAAGGCGACTTGACGCACGGCTTGCGGGCCTGTCCATTCCAGCGCGGCAAAAATGGAACCACGGATGACGGAAAAGACACTCAATCTGCGCGGCCTGAAATGTCCTCTCCCCGCCTTGCGCACGCGAAAGGCTTTGTCCGGCATGCCGGCAGACGACATCCTGATAGTCGAATGCACCGACCCATTGGCCGCTATCGACATTCCCAACCTGCTGCGCCAAACCGGCGACACGCTGGAAGACACTTCGCGCGCGGACCAGGTGATGACCTTCCGGATTCGCAAGCGCGCCAACACCAATAGGAAATGAGTAATGACGCTGATCCTGTCGAACAATGACGTCGAGCAGTTGCTGACCATGCCGGACTGCATTGCCGCGCTGGAAACAGCCTATGCCGAGCTGGCGCATGGCCGCGGCCTGTCGCGCACGCGCTCGGACTCGCTCGCACCGACCAAACGCGAGGATGCTTATTACAGCCTGAAGTCGATGGACGGCGTGGTGCCCGCACTGGGCGTCAGTTCGGTCCGGATCAATTCAGACATCATCACCATGCCCAAGTTCGGCAACAGCGTGCGGCGCGTGAAAGTGCCGGCTGCGCCGAACGACCGCTACGTCGGCTTGGTGGTGCTGTTCTCCACCGAAAACGGCGAGCCGCTGGCGATCATGCCGGACGGGGTGTTGCAGCGCATGCGCGTGGGCGCAGCCAACGGGCTCGGCGTGAAATATCTCGCGCGCGAGAATGCCAGCAGCATCGGCATCCTGGGCGCGGGCTGGCAGGCCGGCACGCAGCTGATGGCCGCCTGCGCCGTGCGCGAGATCAAGACCATCCGCTGCTTCAGCCCCACGCGCGAAAGGCGCGAAGCCTTCTGCCAGGAGATGAGCGGCATTCTTGGGATCGAGGTGCAACCGGTCGATCATCCGGAAGCGGCGCTGCAAGGCGCCGATATCGCCATGTGCGCCACCAACACCGAAGACCCGGTCTATTTTGCGCGCTGGATCGAGCCGGGCCAGCATCTGAGCTCGATTAAGAAGCCGGAAATGGAAATGGATGCGATCCGGCGCGCGGACCGCGTCATTATTCATACCCGCGACGTCCATCCGATGATGGAACTGAGCAGCGACCTGCCTGAGTCGGCCCGGCTTTATGAAGCAAAGCGCACGCCGAAACCTGACGACGTCGACATCAAGAAATTCCCTACCATCGCCGAGCTGATCGCGGGCAAGGCCAAGGGCCGCAGCAGCGAGGAGGAAGTGACCTTGTTCATGAACAATCTCGGGCTCGGCTATCAGTTCGCGGCCGCGGGATCGGTGGTCTATCGCAAGGCCAGGGAACAGGGCGTCGGCCACGAGCTGCCGACCGACTGGTTCACCGAGGATGTGCATCCGTAAGGACTATCTCCGGCGACTGCAGCCTCAGCGCAGCTGACCTATCGTCAGTCATGCCCGGCCTTGTGCCGGGCATCCACGTCTTCCTTCCAATCAA
>DASSPI010000083.1:0-4822 GCA_035699705.1 Xanthobacteraceae bacterium | reverse complement strand
GCGCATGAGGCCTGCGATGCAGGCAGGCTCCCATGCGCGGCGTGAATTTATGTTGATGCGCCGGTCGGCGCTCCGCTCCCCCGGATCTTTTTCGGGGGACGACTCCCCCGGCTCCTGCCGGGGAACAAGAGACAGGCGCCCCGTCGCCTGACCAAAACACGGGGCAGCGGAGCGTTGGCTGTTTGAAAATTGAATCGGAAGGAAGGAAACGCGACGGCGTCGCATTTGCTTGCGGCGCCCTCACCATGAGGAGGGAATCGGAGCCAGTTTTCGCTAGATCACCGTGCTCGCCCAGAGCACGATGTCGGAGGCGACCTTGCCCCAGGCCTCGTCGAGCGCGGCGATCGCGCGCGCGCCCTGCGTGGCGCTGGCCGGCACGCGCGCGGTGAACACCCGTCCGGCGACAACGCGGCCGGAACGGTCGCCGACGATCTTGGCCGCGATCGTCACTTCCGCCGACGGGCCATCCACCAAGATCTCGAAGGAACGGATGTCGAGCAATAGCTGATAGTCCGCGGCGATGCGGTCGCCCGGGCGGCCCACCGCGCGCACGCGCTTGGCATTCTCGAAAGCCTGGATCGCGCGCACCTGCACAAGCCGGGTCAGCCGCTCGCCCCATTGCGCATCGGCCAGCGCGGCGATCTTGCCCTCCGCCGGCCGCACCACGATCTTGTCGCTGTCGAGCACGCCGACCGCGGTGGCGTCCTGCACGATGAGCTGGCCGCGCGGAGCGCGCGGGGCGCGGGGGAATTGCTCGGGGGCGCTCAGGTCAAAGGTCGGAGGCGGCCCGTCCCCGCCCATCAAAGAGCAGCCGGAGGCCAACAACGCCAAAGCGACCACCATGGTGGCCCGCCTGCCGCCCGACTTACCCGACCATACCCACACAGAAGCCCCCCAGGCCGGTGCCCACCGGCCGCCGCTATTTTACCGCCCGCCGCCATTATACGCAGGAACTGAATTTCCACTACCGCCGAATAACAGCCGGGACGGATTGCGGTCCAGATTTTTGATCGCGCGATCGATCTCCGAAAGCGTCCGGCGGCCTTCGGTCGCGAAAGCTTCCAGTTCGCGCGCGCCGGTGGCGGAAAAGCGATTGATGCCGGCGCCGATCTCGGCGGTGCGCTTGTCGAGATTGTCCGCCAGCTGGCGGATGGAGCGCGCCGCTTCCTGGATATCGCCCTTGCCGTCGGGACCCCCGCTCAGGTTTTCCAGCCCCGCCAGGATGTTGTCGATGCGCTTGGAATTCGAGGCCAGCGTAGCGGTAAAGGTCTCGATGCTCTTGACCGCATTGTGCAGCGAGCCGTTCTCCGCGAGCGTGGCGGAAAACGTTTCGATATTCTTGAAGGTATTGTTGAGCGTGCCGTCTTCGGCCAGCAGCGTGTCGATGCGCTTGAGCACATCGCGCGCCGCGCGCGTGACGTCCTGGCTGGCGCTGGCGTCCGCAATCAGCATGGGCGGCGCGTCCGCAAAGCGGGCGAAGACCGGCGCATTCTTGGACCCGCCGGTGAGCGATACCGAGGCGATGCCGGTCAGGCCCTGAAAGTCGAGGCCGACCGCCGTGTCGGTGCGCACCGGCGCCCGGGCATCGATCTCGATTGTCGCCAGCACCTGGTGCGGATCGTCGGGATTGAGCGTGAGCTTGGTCACCTCGCCCATCCGGATGCCATTGAACAGCACCGCCGAGCCGGGACGCAGTCCGGAAGCGGCGCCATCGAAACGCACCAGATAGCTGACCCGCTTGGCGGTTCCCCCGATATTGTGGAACCAGAAAACGAAGGCAAAAGCCGCGGCCACAACGCCCACGGCGAAGAGGCCGATCAGCACGTGGTTTCCCTTGGTTTCCATGCTTCTAACCCTATCCCTCTGCCGTCACCGCCATACGCGCCCGCTTGCCGCGGAAATAAGCCTTCAGCCAGGGGTGCTCCGAAGCCAGCATAGCGCTCATCGGCCCCTCCAGGATCACCTTGCCGCCGGCCAGGACCGCAATGCGGTCGCAGATGGCGTGGAGGCTGTCCAGGTCATGGGTTACCATGTAAACGGTCAGGCCCAAAGTGCGTTGGAGGGTCCTTATGAGTTCGTCGAACTCGCCCGCGCCGATGGGATCCAGGCCCGATGTGGGCTCGTCCAGGAAGACCAGTTCCGGATCGAGGGCAAGCGCCCGGGCCAGCGCCACGCGCTTGATCATGCCGCCCGACAGCTCCGAGGGGTATTTTTCCTGCACGTCCGGCGACAGGCCGACCATTTCGAGCTTGGCGACCGCGATTTCGTCCATCAGCCGTTCGGACACGTTGAGATATTCCCGGATCGGGAATTGAACATTCTGCAGCACGGTGAGCGAGGAGAACAGCGCGCCCTGCTGGAACAGGATTCCCCAGCGCTGCTCGACCGCGACCAGTTCCTCTTCGGTGGCGGCATCGAGGTCGACGCCGAACACATCGATCTTGCCTTGCCGCTTCGGAATGAGCCCGATGATGGTGCGCATCAGCACCGACTTGCCGGCGCCGGAGCCGCCGACGAAGCCCAAAACCTCGCCGCGGTAAACGTCGAGATTGAGGCGGTCGAGGATGACCTTGTCGCCGAAGGACACCACCACGTCGCGGGCGCTCAGCACCACCTCTCTTGCCGGCTGCAACATACTCACATTCCAATCGAGGCAAAGAAGATGGCGAAGAAGCCATCCAGCACGATGACAAGGAAAATCGAGATCACCACCGAGGAGGTGGTGTGCGCGCCGAGCGATTCGGCGCTGCCTTTCACCTCCAGCCCCTGCACCGACGCGACGATGCCGATGATGAAGGCCATCACCGGCGCCTTGATGATGCCGACCAGGAAGGTCTCCATCGAGATGGCTTCGCGCAGGCGGGAGAGAAAGACGTCGGGGTCGACGCCGCCATAGAGCCAGGCCACGAGCCCGCCGCCGTACAGCGCCGACATCGAGCCGAGAAAGGTCAACAGCGGCACCGCTACGACGAGCGCGACGATGCGCGGCAGGATCAGCACCTCGATCGGGTCGAAGCCCATGGTGCGCAGGGCGTCGATCTCCTCGCGCATTTTCATGGAGCCGAGCTCGGCGGTATAGGCGCTGCCGGAGCGGCCGGCGACCATCACCGAGACGATCAGCACGCCGACCTCGCGCAATACCAGGATGCCGACCATGTCGATGACGAAAATATCGGCGCCGAATTTGCGGAAATGAAAAATTCCCTGCTGCGCGAGGATGCAGCCGATCAGGAAAGTGACCAGCAGCATGATCGGCACGCCGTGCCAGCCCACGCGGTCCAAATGCACCACCATGGAGGTCCAGCGGAATTTGGTCGGATGCCTGATCGCGTGCCCGAGCGCCTTGCTGACCGCGCCGAGCATCCGCAGGATCAGCATCGCGGCATTGGCGACGTTGACGAGGCTGCTGCCGATGGCCTCCAGCGCGTCGAGGATGCGGCTGGTTTTCACCGGCGGCGGCGCGGGCTTCAGGTTGGCGCCCTGCACCTCATCGACGAGACCGCGGTAATCCTCCGGCAACCCGAGGATGCGGGTCTCCGCGCCGCGCGCGCTCCAGGCCCGCGCCAGACGCTCGATCAGCCAGGCGCCGAAAGTGTCGAGCGGCTTGACCTGGCTCAGATCGATGTCCACCGCGCGCACCGGCTGGCTGCTGCTCGCCTGCGCCTCGATTGCGGGTTCGAGGTCATGCGCATGCACGGCGGTCCAGGGACCAAGCGCGGTGAGCACCAGCCGGTCGCCTTCGCGCCGGCTTCTGAGGATACTGTCGTCGTCCAAGTCCCCCTCCTCCGAAACCGGATCTATCCGGCTTCGGACGCTTGATAGTACCCGAACTCGGGTAGACCGGCGTTCGGTCTGCTTTTTGGTGCGCCGTTGAGGTCAGCGTCCGTTTCCCATCATATACTGGAAAAATACGTTATGGGGTCTGTCAAACGCGGGTCCCGCTTTGTTCCCCCATATTTCAGGGCCGCATGGCAGTCCGTCTCACCGTCCATATTGAGCGCTGGCCGATCGCCGGTTCCTTCGTCATCAGCCGGGGGGCCAAAACCGAGGCCGTCGTGGTGGTGGCCGAGTTGCGCGACGGATCGCTCGTTGGCCGGGGCGAATGCGTCCCGCTCGCCCGCTATGATCAGACGGTCGACGGCGAGGCCGCCAGGCTTGCGGGCCTGGCCGAAGCGGTCGCCGGCGGTCTCGACCGCAAGGCCCTGCAAGGCGCCCTGCCCGCCGGGCCGGCACGCAACGCGCTCGACTGCGCTTTCTGGGATCTGGAGGCCAAGCGCGCCGGCAAGCCGGCATATGCGCTTGCGGGACTTTCCGCGCTGCGGCCGGTCACCACCGCGCTGACCATCTCGCTCGGCACGCCCGAGAGCATGGCGGCTGCGGTGCAAAAGGTCGCAGTGCGCAAACTGCTCAAGATCAAGCTCGGCGGCGACGGCGATTCCGCGCGCATCGCCGCGGTGCGGCGCGCGGCGCCGCTGTCGGAATTGATCGTCGATGCCAATGAAGGCTGGACGGAAGAGAACCTTGCGGAAAATCTGCGCGCCTGCGCGCAGGCCGGCGTCACGCTGGTGGAGCAGCCCTTGCCCGCCGGCAAAGATGACGCGCTCGCCTCGATCGCGCGACCGATCGCGGTCTGCGCCGACGAGAGCATTCACGACCGCGCGTCGCTCGCTTCGCTTGCCGATAAATACGACGCCATCAACATCAAGCTCGACAAGAGCGGCGGGCTGACCGAGGCGCTCGCGCTCGCCGATGCAGCCGAGCGCGCCGGGCTTGCGATCATGGTGGGCTGCATGGTGTCGACCTCGCTGGCGATGGCGCCGGC
>DASSPI010000082.1:0-2778 GCA_035699705.1 Xanthobacteraceae bacterium | reverse complement strand
GATATTTTTCCATGATCTCGCCGAGCGCCACGGCAATCAGGATCGGCGGACGCGGCCAGCCATAGGCCTTCATGAACAGGCCCAGCACAGCAAAGATCAAGACGACGGCGAGATCGGCCACGGAATTCGTCGTCATATAGGCCGCGAGCATCGCCACCCAGATCACGATCGGCGCGAGCACCGCGGGATTGGCCAGCGTGAGCCGCGCCAGATAAGGCGCGAAGACCATCACGATGGGAACCGTCAGCGTATTGGCGATGATCAGCACGTAAACCAGCGCGACCACCACATCGAGATGGTTGGTCATCATGCTGTAGCCGGGCGTGAAGCCGCTGAGCACGAAGATCGCGATCATGATCGACATGCCGGCGGTGCCGGGAATGCCGAAGGCCAGGGTGGGGAACAGCTCGCCGCCATCGGCCGAGCTGTTGGGCGCGTCGGAGGCGATCACGCCGCGCACGTCGCCCTTGCCGAAGGTCTCGTGCGCGCCCTTCTCGGTGTTGCGCGCGACCGCATAGGAGATCCAGTGCGCGACCGGCGCGCCCAGGCCCGGCATGATGCCGATCGCGGTGCCGATGGCCGACGACTGGATCATCAGGCGGAAATGCCTGAAACCTTCGAGGATGCCGCGCCACACGTCGCGGTCGGCCTCCTTCATCAGGATATCGACGCGCCTGCCGGCGACCGGCTTGCCGCCCACCACCAGTGCGACCGCTTCCGGAATCGCGAAGAGTCCCACGACCAGCGGCCCGAGCGGCACGCCGTCATAGAGATAGTTCAATCCGAAGGTGGCGCGGATATCGCCGCCGATCGAGCTGTAGCCGACCATGGCGATGGCGATGCCGAGCCCGCCGGTGAGCAGTCCCTTGATGAAGGCGCCGGAAGAGACCACCGCGACCGTCAACACGCCGATCATCGTCAGCAGAAAGAATTCCGCCGAGCCGAAAATCAGGATGAGCTGGCGCGCGAAGGGAAGCAGCGCCAACAGCACCAGCGCGCCGAACACGCCGCCGACGAGGTTGCAGGTATAGCTCGCGCCGATGGCGACCCCGGCCAATCCTTTCTGCGCCATCGGATAGCCGTCGAGCACGGTGGCTTGCGCGGATCGGCCGCCGGGAATGCCGAGCAGGATCGAAGGCACCGGCTCCATCAGATCGGACGCGGCTTTGTAGAAAATCGCGACGCAGACCACGACCCAGGGGTCGAGATGGCTGGTGAGCCCGAGCAGGATCACGAAAACCGGCACGCCGCCGCCGGGCTTCAGCCCGGAGATGACGGCAATGGGCAGCACGATGAGAAAGCCGAGCCATATGCCGGGGCGGGAGAACAATTGCTCCCCGCCCGCCATCATTGCCTCCAGCATCGGCGAACCTTTTCCGGCGCGTAAGCGCTAGTGCATCACAGGTGCGAACTTCGGATTCGGGACACTAGTCGCCCAGTTGCTTGATGACCGCGACCGACTCCGGCGAGAGGCTGTCGAACAGCTTGAAGGCGTCACGCAGTTGCTGCGCCGAGCGGGGCGCGTGCTCATCCTCGAAGCCGATCTTGATCATCCGCTCCTTGTATTGCGGCGAGGCCGTCATCTTCATGAAAGCGTCCTGCCAGGCCTTCACCACCGGCTCCGGCGTGCCAACCGGCAGCGTCCAGGTGCGCGAGAAGATCGAGCGGATTTCGAGCGCGGCGCGGAACGCCTTCTTCTGCTCCTCGCCGGCGGCGATCAGGTCGAGCACTTCGTTGACATGCGGCACCGGCCCGCTGTGCCCCAGGGTCTTCAGCCACTCCGGATCGCTTTCGATATCCCACCACAGGATCGGCACGAATTTCTTGCGCGCTTCCTCCGGCGTCTTCAACAGGTCGGCGTATTCCTTCTTCAGCGACCGCTCGGGGCAGTGCTGAAGAATGGGGATCTCGCCGCGCAGATAAGCGGCAAAGATCTCGTTGTTGCCGGAATAGCCGGTGATGATTTTGATCGGGCCCTTGTTCATCTCGATGAAACGCGCGCCCATCGCCGCCGCGCCGCCCGAGGGCTCGCTCGCGCCCACGTTGAGCGTTTTCTTCGAGTCGATCAGGTCCTTCCAAGACGTCCATTTGTAGGTCTGCGGATTGACGCAGAGCAGCCGCGATTGGCCGCCGCCGGTCGGGCTGCCGATGATTCCGGTCTTGCGCGGATCCCATTCCTTGATGTCATGCGTGCCGAACAGCGCGTCCACCGTATGCCGCGAATGCAGGACGGTGATTGTGAGGCCGTCCGGCTTGGCCTGCATGAAGCGCCGCACTTGCGGGATGCCGCCGCCGCCCGGGACATTCTGCACCACGATGCGCGCCGGCTTGCCGGGGAGGAAGTCGCCGAGGATTTCGGCCGAGGCGCGGATCATGATGTCGGCGCCGCTGCCGGCGTTGCTGCCGATGATGGTGATGGTCGATCCGGTGAAGAGCTTTTCCAGCTCGGCCTGGGTCTGCGCGGCGGCGCCTGGTGCGCAGAAGGGCGCGACCGCCAAACCGATCAGGCCGGCCAGAGCCGGTTGCAGCCGGGCGGTCCTCGACAGCAAATCCATCAGCATCCTCCCTCGCAGGTCCCATCCTTATATGCGTGGATGGTAGACCTATCGATGATTGGGCTATCATTTGGGTCACGCTTTGGTCAATTGGATTTGGCGACGCGTTGCTGAAAACGGCGGTGCCCCGCTTCCGAAGTTCGTCATCCATTGCTGCATCCTTGGCACCGATTGCACCATGCAATTTGCAACACCGCGACGGTCATGCCATGAAAGACCAATC
>DASSPI010000081.1:0-10922 GCA_035699705.1 Xanthobacteraceae bacterium | reverse complement strand
CTCATATGGCGCGATACTGCCCGCGCTGATAGGCTGGAAGGATTCGAAAAAGACCGCAGAGCAAGACGGCGCAGCCCGGGAGGACACTATGGCTCAACGAAAATCGCTGAACGTAAACGGCAAGGCGGTCCGGATCACCATCGACGATCCCGACATGCCGCTGCTTTATGCGCTGCGCGACAATCTCGGTCTGAACAATCCGAAATTCGGTTGCGGTCTGGCGCAATGCGGCGCCTGCACCGTGCATGTCAACGGCGAGGCCACCCGCTCCTGCATAACGCCGGTGGAGATGGTTGACGGCCAAAAGGTCACCACCCTGAACGGCCTCGGCACTCCCGAGAAAATGCATCCGCTGCAGAAGGCCTATGTCGAGGAGCAGGCGGTGCAATGCGGTTATTGCGTCAATGGCTGGATCATGACCGCGGCCGCGCTGCTGGCGAAAAACTCCAATCCGTCAGATGCCGAGATTCGCGAGGGACTGGCCGGCCTCAAATGCCGCTGCAGCGCCCATCTGGCGATCATGCGCGCGATCAAGCGCGCCGCTCAAGAGATGAGGGCCTGATCATGAACCAGATGGCACCCTCCCTCACCCGCCGCGAATGGCTGCTCGCCACGGGCGCCCTGATCGTCACCGCCGCCGGCCCGCTCGCGATCCTCGGCGATGCCGCCGCGCAAAGCGTTGGCGCCGGATTTGGCGACAGCAAGCCGCCCCTGAAGCCCACCGAGCTCGACAGCTGGATCGCCATTGGCCGCGACGGAAAGGTCACGGCCTATTTCGGCAAGACCGATGCCGGCCAAGGCACCGACATTGCCGTGCAGCAGATCGTCGCCGAAGAATTGGACGTGCCGTTTGAACGGGTCACCGTGCTAATGGGCGACACCAGCGTCACGGTTAATCTGGGTGGCGCATCCAATTCGACCGGCGTCAAGGTTGGGGCGCAGCAGCTGCGCTCCGCCGCCGCGGAAGCCCGGCGCCTCCTGCTGGAAGCGGCGGCGCAAAAGTGGGGCGGCCTTGCGAGCGATCAGCTCACCGTCGAGAACGGGATCATCAAGGCGGCGGGGGATGGCACCAGGCAGATCAGCTACGCCGACCTGATCGGCGGGAAATATTTTCATCAACAGGTGGAATGGAACAACAAGATCGGCAACGCGCTGGAGATCAAGGTCCGCGCCGAACCGAAGAAAGTCGCCGATTATAAAATCGTCGGCAAATCCTTCCCGCGCGCCGACGTGACCGGCAAGGTGTGCGGCACCGTCGACTATGTCACCGACGTCAAACTGCCCGGCATGCTGCATGCGCGCGTGATCCGCCCGCCGGTGGCGGGGGCAACGCCCGTCTCGGTTGATGAAGCTTCCATCAAGGCCATGGGCGCCAGCGTTGTGCGTGTGAAGGATCTGGTCGCCGTCGTTGCCGAGAAGGAATGGGATGCCGTACGCGGCGCGCAGGCGCTGAAGGTGACCTGGAGCGCGGCGAATCCGCCGTTCCCCGGCCACCAGGACATGTATGACTTTATCCGCGCCGCCCGGCCAGCCGAAGGAAAGATGGTGAAGACGCTCGACGGCGTCGATGCCATTTTCGCCGGCGCGCCGAAAACCATTCAGGCGGAATACGAATGGCCGCTGCAATCGCATGCCTCGATGGGACCGGCCTGCGCGCTCGCCGAGGTCAAGGGCGACAGCGTGACCGTCTATACCGGCTCCGCCAAGCCGCATTACGCAGCCCAGGGCATTGCACGCACGCTCGGCCTGAAGCCGGAGAATGTCCGCGCGATCTGGGTGCGCGGCCCCGGCGTCTACGGCCGCAACGATGCGGACGATGCCGCGGCCACGGCGGCGGTGCTGGCCAAGGCGGTCGGTCGCCCGGTGCGTTTCCAGGGCATGCGCGAGGATGGAACCGGCTGGGATCCGAAAGCGCCCGCCGGGGTGCATTCGGTCCGCGCCGCCTTCGACAAGGATGGCAACGTGCTGGCCTACGAATTCTTCGCCAAGGGTTTTTCCTCGGTCGACGTGAATTCGAATGGCAGCAAGCCACAGGACCTGCTGGTGGCGCAGCTGATGGGCACGACCAATGCCGACCGGAAATACAACTTCAATGTCCCCGGCGATTCCTACAAATTTCCCAAGCACACCGGCTGGAGCGCGATTGCTCCGATGCTGGAGCTCGGTTCGCCGCTGCGCACCTCGCATATGCGCGACACCACCGGCGTGCAGCTGCATTTCTCCGGCGAATCTTTTGCCGATGAGATGGCCTATGCGGCTGGAATGGATCCGCTCGCCTTCCGGCTGAAATACATTTCCAAGCCGCGGGAGAAAGCCGCGGTGCAGGCGGCCGCCGAAAAAGCCAACTGGCAGCCGCGCACGGCGCCGCGCAAGCTGAAGGCGGCGAACGGCAATTATGTCGGGCAGGGCATCGCCTATGCCCACCGCAGCGGGACGATCGTCGCCATCGTGGCCGAGGTGGAAGTCAATCCGGCCACCGGCCGCATCTGGCCGCGCAAATACACGGTGGCGCATGATTGCGGGATCGTCATCAACCCGGCCGAGCTCACCCGCGTGCTGGAAGCCGGAGTCGTGCAGGCTTCCAGCCGTGCGCTGTTCGAAGAAGTCCTGTTCGATCGGAAGAACGTGCGCAGCGTCGACTGGCAGACCTATCCGATTCTCGAGATGCAGGATGCGCCCGCAGCGATCGAGGTGGTGCTGATCGATCATCCCGACCAGGTGCCGGGAGGCGCCGGCGAGGCGGTCTGCCGCCCGGTGGCAGGCGCCATTGCCAACGCGCTGTTCGACGCCACGGGCGTGCGGCTGCGCCGCGCGCCGCTGACCGCAGCCCGGGTGAAGGCGGCGCTCGGCTAGCGCGGCTTGAGCGCGGCTTTCAGGATGTCCTTGGCGTTCTGCGGCGCGCCCAGCACGCGCTTGACCAGCTGATCCATCTCTTCCCAGTGAATGGGATGGATCTCTTTCTGCGTCTTCGCCGCCTCGGCAAGGAATTCCGGATCCTTCATCGTCGCGTCGAACGCGTCTCGCAACGCCTTCACGCGATCGGCCGGCACGCCGGGCGAGGCGAGGAAGGGCCGACCCAGTTCGCCGGTGATGGTGACGAGCTCGAATACCGACCGCGCCGTTTCGTCAGGCGCCAGATCGACCATCAACGGCACGTCCGGCAGATCGGGATGCTTGAACAGGCTCATCTGCATGAGCGGGACGATCTTCCTGTCTCGCACCCAATCCGGCTTTCGGGCCTTCCAATCGCTCCATGGATTCGACCCGCGGCCTTCCACTTCGCCGCGTTCGAGCGCCAGCATGATAGGCGTGCCGCCGGGATAGCCGGTGACGATCTTGAATTTCGTTCCCAACAATTCGTTGGCGAGCTTGGGATAGAGATAATTCATCCCGGTCGGGCTGGTGGCGCCGATGATGACTTCTTTATTCTTGGCGTCTTCGATCGAGCGCACGCCGGTCGTATGCCAGACGACCAGCGTTTCATCCGGCCGCACCGGGCTGCCGAGCCAATTGAAGCGCGCGGCATCGTATTGGATCCCGCTTTCGCCCAAAGCCTGGCCGAGCGGCACGCTCTGCTGCAGGATGGCGATGACGGTGCCGTCCTTGGGCGCCGCGTTATACAGGTAATTCGCGGCGACGCGGCCGGAAGCGCCCAGCATGTTCTCCGCGACAATATTAGGATTGCCGGGAATGTGCCTTCCGATATGCCGCGCGATCATGCGCCCGTCTGAATCGTAGGTGCCTCCGGATTCCCCGGAGATGATCAGCCGGATGCTCTTGCCTTTGTAGAAATCCGCCACCGGATCGGCCTGCGACATGCCCGGCGCCGCGGCGAGCAGCAGAACAGCCGCCAGATGCTTGATCAAATGTTTCATGCCTGCCTCACTTCGCTTCCGGGGGTTTTACTTCATAGCCGTTGCGCCGGCATTCATCGACATAGGTCTGCCAGATGCGGGTCCGGAGATTTTCCTCGAGGTCCTTGTAGTGAATGAGCTTGCCGCCCTCCGACACATGCTTGTGCGATTTGTCGTAGAGATGGTTCAGCGGATATTTTCGGCTGCGCAGCTTGATCGCGAGCTGGAAGGCGAGGGGATCCGTGCCGAAATGCCCGTGCCACCACATATTCGGCGGCACCACGACGCCCATGTCATCCACCGGCCAGTCATAGCGCACTTCCGGACCGCCTTCCTGCCACATCAGGCTGTAGCCCCTGCTGTCACCCATCGTGAAGACGAAGGCGGACGGGCCGTGACGATGCGGATTAAAAAAGCGCAGGCCGGGATGCTCGGCGAAATGCACGGAAATTACGCTTCCGGCCAATTCGAAATAGGCCGTCGCGTTGCCGGTGCCCTTTTCCTTGAAGCTCGAACGCTGCACGCTGTAGATGTCCGGCACGAAGGTTGTCTCGTACAGGTTCACCGCCGTTTTCTCGTGCTTGGCGTCGGGCTTGTAGAGGATCGAATCTGAAGCATTGAGCTGATCGCCGATGCGGTCGAAATGCCAGTCGCACCCGCCGAAGACGAATTTGGAATCCCGGAAAAGATTGTAGACGATGGGTATCGTGTTGACGCTAACGAAACGCACCGGCTCCTTGCCGGACGTGTTGTGAAGCTGATAATTGTGATTGAGCGGGACGGCGAACAGGCTGTTCGGTCCCCATTCGAATGACATCGGTCCTTTGGCGGTCTCAACCGTGGCGGTGCCGCGGCCGCTCATCACGAAGATGACCTCGTCGCAAAGCTGGCGGACCGGCACGCTGGATGCGCCAGGAGCCAGCTCGGCCACATACATGCCGGCCAGCGATTCCGCACCGATCATGTCGTAGAAGACCGCAGACAAGCCGCGCTCTTTCCACGGCTTCAGCGGCACCTTTCGCAAATTCCCGGCGGCATAGCCGCGGTGCAATTCGAGACCGAGATCGTCTTCCACCCATTTTTCGTAAGCGGTGCGTCCATCCCACGGAACGCCCTCAAATGTTTTTGTTGTCGCCATCGTCTCCCCTTCAACCTTGTTATTTCGGCCCGCGCGTCGGGCGCTGGACAACTCTAACAAAGTTTGAGACGCTTACCAGAAGGCGAAATCGATTTCGCGAAATAAAAAGACGGCGCATGAACCGGCCGTCGGGCAAAAGGGTTCGGGAGGATGAGATGCTAGGTCGTTCGATCAGAGCCAAGCGCATCGCCGCGTGGATCCGGGTGTGTGCGGTGAGCCTTTCGCCGCTGCTCGTGGCGGGCAGCAACAGCGGTTCCGCCGCCGAGCCGGTTTCCTTCAGCGGCAAGACCGTCACGATGCTGATCGGCTATGCTCCGGGCGGCGGCACCGACATCGCCGGCCGTCTGATCGCGCAATACCTCGGAAAATATCTGCCCGGAAACCCGCATATCATCACACAGAACATGCCGGGCGCCGACGGCCTCACCGCCATGAATTATTTCGCCCAGTTGGTGAAGCCGGATGGGATGACCATCGCGATGGGATCCGGCTCGGTTGCGGACCCGCACAACTTCCGCAAGCCGCAGGCGAATTACGATCCGACCAAATACTCCTTTATCGGCGGCACCGGCCGCGGCGGCAGCATGCTGATCATCAGCAAGGAGGCCGAGAAGCGGCTGTACGACAAGAGCGCGCCCCCGGTCATGATGGGTTCGCCCGGCGGCGCGCCGCGTTCCGGCGTGCAAATCGCGGCCTGGGGCATCGAGTTTCTCGGCTGGAACGCGAAATGGGTGGCCGGCTATCGCGGCACCAACGATCTCTTCGTCGCGCTCGAGCGCGGCGAGGTCGACATGACCGCCTCCAGCAACATGCACCAGATCGACAAGCTGCTGGCGACCGGAAAGTTCAAGGTGCTGCTGCAGTCCGGCGCGCTGAAGGATCTGCAGGTAAGACCGCGCTCGGAATTGCCGGATGTGCCGCTGCTCACCGAGATGGTGGCGGGAAAGATCCCCGATGAGACCGCGGCCAAGAGCTTTGAATATTGGACGACGCTCCACTCCGAAGACAAATGGCTTGCGCTGCCGCCGGGCGTCGCGCCCGAAATCGTGCAGGCCTATCGCGACGCCTTCGCGCGCATGGTGAAGGACGAGGAATTTCTCGCGCGCGCCAAGAGCATGGCGGAGGATTTTTCGCCCGCCTATCATCCCGACCTGCAACTCTGGATGAAAAGGCTGGGTGAGATCCCGCCGGAGTCCATCGACTTCCTGGCGGCGATGCTGCGGCGGCAGGGCGTGTGAACGATGATCTCCGGCCGCCGATTGCGAGGCACGGCGCTGTTTTCGTTTGGACGCTGGACCGGCGTCGTGGGGCGCGCTCGCTGATGCCGAAAAGCGATCAGATAATTCGCGCAAGAGATCGGTTGAAATTTTTCTGCGACCGCAACGCGAATTGACATCCAAACGGTACCCGGTTTTGTACGGCCCGAAAGGGTGTTACGCTTCGGTTCATAAGCCCTGTCCGAAAAACAAAATGCACGGCAGAGAGGGAGACATTTTTCATGGGCATTCTGGCAAACTTGCTGAGTGGCGTCGGCGTCGTCCTGCTCGGGACTGTCGCCCAGTCCGGAATCGCCGCGGCGCAGGCGGATTTTTACAAGGGCAAGACGATCGAGCTGATTATCAGCACCGGCGTCGGCGGCGGCCTCGACGCCAATGCCCGCATGGTGGCGCGCCACCTGTCCAAGCACATTCCCGGCAATCCGACGATCGTGGCCAAGAACATGCCGGGCGCCGGCCATGTCCGGGCGGCGAATTACATCTACAATCAGGCGCCGAAGGACGGCACCACCATCGGCACGCTGATCCCGGCCTTCGTCATGGCCCAGCTGCTCAACCGCACCGATGCGATTCAGTTCGACGCGGCCAAGATGCAGTGGCTGGCTTCCACTTCCGCCAGCAACTCGACCGTCTACGTCTCGAAGGATACGGGCGTTGACACCATTGACGACGCGAAGAAGAAATCGGTCCTGATGGGGGGCACCGGCGCCGGCTCCTACACCACGCTTTATCCGATCATCATGAACCATGTGCTCGGGACGCAGTTCAAGATCGTCTCCGGCTATACCAGCACCGCTGAAATTGGCCTGGCGATGGAGCGCGGCGAGGTGCAAGGCCGCGCCGGCAATAATTTCAACAGCCTCAAGTCGGAGAATCCCGAGTTGCTGAAGGAAGGAAAGATCGCAATTCTGGCTCAGGTCGGTCTGGAGCGCGATCCGGAGTTCAGCTCGGTGCCGCTGCTGATCGACCTGGCGAAAAACGACGAGGAACGGCAAGTACTGAAGCTGTTTTCCGCTGACGTGGTGATCGGACGGCCGTTCCTCGCGGCTCCCGGCGTGCCGGCCGATCGGGTCGCGATACTGCGGAAGGCCTTTGCCGACGTGACCAAGGATCCCGATTTTCTGAAGGAGGCTGCCCAGGCCAACATCGACGTGTCGCTGGTCGAGGGCGAAAAGGTTCAAAAGATCGTCGAGGACCTGATAAACACCCCGGCGGACGTTGTGGCCAAGGCCAAGCTGGCGATGGAACCGAAGAATATGATCGAGAAGCCGAAGGCTGAGGGCGACAAGGGCAGCAAGGGCAAGTGAAGAAATTAAATCTCACCGTAGCGACCGACGACTACGACCATTTTCGTGACTTCCGCCTCGGCCTGGTGAAGGCCGAGGGGATCGAGACCACCTGGCTGACGATGGACATCCACGAGGTTTTCGCCCGCTTTGCGGCGAACCGCGAATGGGATGTGAGCGAACTGTCCTTCGCAAAATTCGTCGCGCAGGCCACCGAGGACAATCCCGACATTGTCGGGCTTCCGGTCTTTGCCTCGCGCATGTTCCGGATGTCGTCCTTCTACATCAACAAGAAGAGCGGTATCAAAACCGCGGCCGACCTGCGCGGCAAGAAGATCGGCCTGCCCGAATGGGCGCAGACCGCGGCGGTCTATACCCGCGGCTGGCTGCAGCACGAAGCCGGCGTGCCGCTTGCTGAAATCGACTGGTATCAGGCCGGCACCGAGCAGGCCGGCCGCACGGAAAAGGTGGAGCTCAATCTGCCGAAGGGCCTGCGGCTCACCCGCATGCCGGACAAGACGCTGAGCGCAATGATCGCCTCGGGCGAGCTCGACGCCGTCATGATCGCGCGGCCGCCGTCGTCTTTCGTGAAGAAACATCCGGACGTCGTCCGGCTTTTTCCGGATTTTCAGGCTGAGGAAATGCGCCAGTTCGAGCGAACGCGCGTCTATCCGATCATGCACATCATCGCGCTGAAGCGCAGCGTGCTGAAGGATCACCCCTGGGTCGCGCGCAATCTGTTCAATGCCTTCGAGGAGTCGAAGGACAGGAGCATGCAGCGCCTCACAGACGCGGCGGTCTCGCGCTACCCGGTCCCGTGGCTGGCCGATCATATCGAGAAGTTGCAGGCCAAATACGGCAAGGATCTCTATCCCTACGGGATCGAGGAAAACCGCCCTACGCTGGAGACTTTCTTGCAATACGCGTATGAGCAGGGGATCGCCCGCAGACACGCAAAGCCGGAGGAAATCTTTCCCGCCGGCATCATGGTTTCGGTGAAAGTATGACAACTGCACGCCCGCCCGCCGCCGACGGCACAGTTCCGGTCAAGACCATTTCCTCGGGAACGACGGCTGATGCGTACCTCGCACTACTTGCCGACCGCGGCGTCGATTACCTCTTCGCCAATGCCGGGACTGATTTCGCTCCGCTGATCGAGGCGCTTGCGAAAGCCGAGGCCAACGGCACGCGGGTGCCGAGGCCGGTCACGGTGCCGCATGAGAACGTCGCGATCTGCATGGCGCTCGGCTATTACCTCAAGACCGGCAAGCCGCAGCTCGTGATGGTGCATGTCAATGTCGGCACCGCCAATGCGGTCGCCGGGCTGATGAATTGCTGGCGCGGCAACATCCCGGTCCTGTTCACCGCCGGCCGCACGCCTTATGCCGAGGAAGGCGGAGCCACCGGCCAGCGCACCGGCGAGATCCATTGGCCGCAGGAGATGCGCGATCAGGGCGCGATGGTGCGGGAATTCACCAAATGGGACTACGAGCTGCCAAATGCGCATGTGCTCGAAACCACTGTCGACCGCGCCATCAACGTCGCCACCGCTGAGCCGAAGGGGCCGATCTACCTGACGCTGCCGCGCGAGGTTTTGGCCTCGCCGATATCGAATTTCATCTACACCTCGCCTTCGCGCCACGCCACGCCGTCGGTACCTTATCCCGATCCGCGCGCCATCGATGAAGCCGCGGAGATGATCGCGCGCGCCGAGCGCCCGGTTCTGGTCACGTCCAGCGCCGGCCGCGACGAAAGCGAGGTGGCCAAGCTCGCCGCCTTGGCCGAAAGCTTCGCCATCCCGGTGACGCAGCGCAAGCCGCGCTACATGTGCCTGCCGACCGACCATCCCATGCATCTCGGCTACGAGCCCGATGCTTTGCTGGCGGATGCCGACCTGGTGATCGTGGCCGAATGCGACGTGCCCTGGATTCCCAGCAAGAAGGCGCCGCCGCGCGGCGCCAAGGTAATTCATATCGGCGTCGATCCGATCTTCTCCTCCTATCCGATCCGCGGCTTCACCTGCGATCTGGCCATCTCGGGCGTGCTGGGCGCGACCCTGCCGGCGCTGACCGAGGCGCTGATGTCGCGTCAGGGCCCCGCGCGCGACCGCATCGAGGCAAGGCGCAAGCGCCTCGCCGAAGAGCGCGCCGCGCAAC
The DNA here is from genome assembly GCA_035699705.1 of Xanthobacteraceae bacterium. GTDB lineage: Bacteria > Pseudomonadota > Alphaproteobacteria > Rhizobiales > Xanthobacteraceae > CANKHA01. Next base: position 1,211 of record DASSPI010000081.1, on the reverse strand, counting down.
GGGAGAAATGGGCGGCGATGCTGGTGAAGGCGAAGGACGCCACGCCGATGCATCCGGCCTGGATCACCCACTGCCTCAACGAGGTGAAGGGGCAGGACGCCATCGTGATCAAGGAATCGCCGATCACCTGGGAGCATCTCAGCTTCAGCAAGCCCGGCACTTTTTACAGTTCCGGTGCTGCCGGTGCGCTCGGCTGGGGCCTCGGCACCGCGCTCGGCATCAAGGCGGCGGTGGGCGACAAGCTGGTGATCGTCACCTGCGGTGACGGCGCTTACATGTTCGGCAATCCGGTGCCGGCGCATTACGTTTCGGCGGCGGAGAAGCTGCCGATCCTCACCGTGGTCTTCAACAACCAGATGTGGGGCGCGGTGAAGCGCAACACGCGCGAAGTCTATCCGGAAGGATTTGCCGCCAAGAGCAACCGCGAGCCGCTGACCTATTTCGATCCGGCGCTGAAATTCGAAAAGGCGGTGGAGGTGGCCGGCGGCCATGGCGAGCAGGTCAGCGATCCGGCGGCGCTGCCGAAGGCGATCGAGCGCGCGCTCAAGGTGATCACCGACGAGAAGCGGCAGGCGCTGCTGAACGTGGTCTGCCGGGGGCCGGGGTAAAGCCTAACCGCCGCCATGCCCGGCACGCAGTCTAGCTTGCGCAGACTGCGTAAACTTGTCTGCGGTGCCGGGCATCCACGTCTGGCTGCAACAAGAAACGTAGATGGCCGGGACAAGCCCGGCCATGACGAAGAATGCAACAGCGGCGCGAACTTACTCGTCGGTGACGTCGATCCAGACCCCGCCCGGATCCGCCATCTGATATTTGCCGCCCGCGGTCTTGGCCAGGAAGCTCTTGCGCGCTTCGGCTTCCTTGCTGCCGCCGAGCGGCATCGGCATCAGGTAGGTGTTCATCCCGGCCGTGACCTGAACGTGCTTCTTGAACTCGTCGATATTCTCCACCTTGAAGCCGATATGGTCCGGTCCCGGGCGCTTGATGCCCATGCCCTCGAAGATCGGGATCGACCAGGGCAGGATCGAGAGCGTGACGCGCCCGTCGCTCAGGTGATAGCCGTCGCCGTCCTTCTTGTTGAGCGGTTTTAATTCGAACACGTCGGCATAGAACTCCGCGCATTTCTCGGCATGCAGGGTGCGGATCGCGAACTTGTTCAGGTGAGTACCGTTTCCCTGTCCGTTGCCGGAGGCCTGTTCGGCGTAGACGCC
>DASSPI010000080.1:0-35953 GCA_035699705.1 Xanthobacteraceae bacterium | reverse complement strand
GTCGAGGCCGTCGATGCGTCGCTGCCGCGGCTGCGCGGCGCCTTCGCGCTCGCGTTCCTGTTTGCCGGCGAAGAGGATTTGCTGATCGGCGCTCGCAAAGGCTCGCCGCTTGCCATCGGCTTCGGCGACGACGCCATGTATGTCGGCTCGGATGCGATCGCGCTCGCGCCCTTCACCGACATGGTGAGCTATCTGGAAGACGGCGACTGCGCCGTTATTCACCGCGGCAGCGCTGAAATTCACGATGCGAGCGGCAAGGTCGTTCGCCGCGACGTGCTCAAGTCGCAAGCCTCCGTGATGCTCATCGACAAGGGCAATCATCGCCATTTCATGGCGAAGGAAATTCACGAGCAGCCGGAAGTGGTGGGCCATACGCTCGCGCATTATCTCGACATGGCGAATGAGCGGATCCATCTGCCCGAGCTTCCCTTCGATCCCGCCAAGCTGAAGCGGCTTTCGATCTCGGCCTGCGGCACCGCCTATTACGCCGGCCTCGTCGCCAAATACTGGTTCGAGCGCTACGCGCGGCTGCCGGTGGAAATCGACGTCGCATCGGAGTTCCGTTATCGCGAAGTGCCGATGGACGAGGGCGAACTTGCGATTTTCGTCTCGCAATCGGGCGAGACCGCCGACACGCTCGCCTCGCTGCGCTATGCGCGCCAGCAGAAGCAGCACGTGATTTCCATCGTGAACGTGCCGACCTCCACCATCGCGCGCGAAAGCGACCTGGTGCTGCCGACGCTGGCCGGCCCGGAAATCGGCGTCGCCTCAACCAAGGCATTCACCTGTCAGCTCGCGGTGCTGGCCTGCTTCGCGATCGCGGTGGGCCGCGCGCGCGGGGTGTTGAGCGAACAGAAAGAGCAGGAGCTTGTGCGCGCGCTGATCGAAGTGCCGCGCCACATGGCGGCGGCGCTGGCGCTGGAGCCGAAGATCGAGGCATTGGCACGCGATCTCGCGAAATCCCGCGATGTCCTGTATCTCGGCCGCGGCACGAGCTTCCCGCTGGCGCTGGAAGGCGCGCTGAAGCTGAAAGAGATCTCCTATATCCACGCCGAAGGCTACGCCGCCGGAGAACTGAAGCATGGTCCGATCGCGCTGATCGACGAAACCATGCCGGTGATCGTGATCGCGCCGCATGACGGCGTGTTCGAAAAGACCGTCTCCAACATGCAGGAAGTGGCCGCGCGCGGCGGTCGCATCATCCTGGTGACCGATGCGAAGGGCGTGGCCGCGGCCCCGGTGGAATCCATGCTCACGCTGAAGCTGCCGGACGTGCCGGAAACCGTGACGCCGCTGGTTTATGCGCTGCCGGTGCAGCTGATCGCCTACCATACGGCGGTCACGATCGGCACGGATGTTGACCAGCCGCGCAATCTCGCCAAATCGGTGACGGTGGAATGAGTTCGGAACTGGAAAGATCCTTGGCAGAAACGGCGGCCAAGAGCGCGGCCGCGGAAGTGGCGGAGGAGCGCCGCCCGATGGCGCGCCTGCGCAATTATTTCCTCACCGGGCTGGTGGTCGCCGGTCCCGTGGCGATCACGCTATGGCTGACCTGGTCTTTCGTCACCTGGGTCGATGATCTGGTGCGTCCGTTCATTCCGGTGACCTACCGTCCCGAGACCTATTTCAACGTTTACATCCCCGGTTACGGACTGATCATTGCCTTCGTACTCCTGACATTGCTTGGCTTCCTCACCGCGAATTTGGTCGGACGCACGCTGGTCGAACTCGGCGAGAAGCTGTTGGACCGGATGCCGATCGTGCGGCCGGTCTACCGGACGATGAAGCAAATCTTTGAGACGCTGTTCTCCAAGAGCGGATCGAGTTTCCGGACGGTCGCGCTGGTGGAGTTCCCCGCCCCGAACATGTGGTCGCTGGTGTTCCTGTCGCAGCCGCCCAGCGCGGACGTCTCGGCGCGTTTGCCGCCGAGCGAGCATGTCTCGGCCTTCCTGCCCTGCACCCCCAATCCCACCACCGGCTTCTTCTTCTATGTTCCGCGCAAAGACGTGGTCGAGCTCGATATCACGGTGGAAAGCGCAATGACGCTGCTGATGTCGGCGGGCATGGTGCAGCCGAGCGACGACCAGCAGAAGAAACTGGCCGCCATGGCCGCGGCGGCGCAGGCCGCGCGCGCATCGCCGGTGTAACCCGTTTCCCGCCGGCAGACCGTGCACCGGCGGCGGCGAAGTGGTAAACTGATGGCATGGTGAAAACGCTCGAACAAGCTATTGCCGAGGTTGCAAACCTGCCGGCTGCCGATCAGGAGAAGATTGGCCGGCAATTGCTCTCGCATGTCGAAAAATTGCGCGCTCTACGAGCCGAAATCGACAAGGGGATCCATTCGCTGGATGCCGGACAAGGCCGTGAACTGAACATCGACGATTTGATTCGGCAGAAGAACAAGCGGCATGGCGGCGCCTAACCGTGCGGCACCCACGATTACCCCGCCTGGATAAGCCGGATCGCTTCGTCCTTCTCGAACAGATAGAGCAAATGCCGCAGCGCCTCGCCGCGCGTGCTCGCGAGCTTGGGGTCGCGCGCAAGGATCAGCGCCGCGTCGTCGCGCGCCGGGCCCAGCAGATGGTTGTGGAATTCCATGCGCGCGACGCGGAAGCCCGGCATCCCGCTCTGCCGCGTGCCGAGCACGTCGCCTTCGCCGCGCAGCCTTAAATCCTCCTCCGCGATGCGGAAGCCGTCCTCGGTCTCGCGCAAAATCGCGAGCCGCGCCTTGGCGGTTTCGCTCAGCGGCGCCTTGTAGAGCAGCAGACAAGTCGAATGCTCCGAGCCGCGGCCGATGCGCCCGCGCAGTTGATGCAGCTGCGCCAGGCCGAAGCGCTCGGCATGTTCGATCACCATGACGGTGGCCTCCGGCACGTCGACGCCAACTTCGATCACCGTCGTTGCCACCAGCAGCCGCGCCTCGCCGGAAGCGAAGCGCTGCATGGCGCGATCCTTCTCCGTGCCCTTCATGCGTCCATGCACGAGTGCGACGGTGTCGCCGAAACGCTGTTCGAGCATCTCGAAGCGGTCTTCCGCGGCGGCGAGATCGATCTTCTCCGATTCATCCACCAGCGGGCAGACCCAATACACGCGCTGCCCGGCGGCGAGCGCGCGGCCGACGGCATCCGCCACGTCTTCGAGCCGGTCGAGCGCGACGGTTCGGGTATCGATCGGCTTGCGGCCCGCCGGTTTCTCGCGCAGCTCCGACATGTCCATGTCGCCGAAGTAAGTGAGCACGAGCGTGCGCGGGATCGGCGTCGCGGTCAGCACCAGCACATCCACAGAGGCGCCCTTGCGCGCCAGCGCGAGCCGTTGATGCACCCCGAAGCGGTGCTGTTCGTCGACGACGGCAAGCGCCAGCTCCTTGAAGGCGACGTCCTCCTGGAACAGCGCGTGGGTGCCGAGCAGAAGGTCGATCTCGCCGGCGGCAAGACGCTCGAAAGTGTCGCTGCGTTCGCGCCCGCGCTCCCGCCCGGTGAGTACGGCGATCCGGATGCCGGCAGCTTCCGCCAGCGGAGCGATGGTCTTGTGGTGCTGGCGCACCAGGATTTCCGTCGGCGCCATCAGCGCCGCCTGCCGGCCGGTCTCGATCACCGCCGCCGCGGCCAGCAGCGCGACAATGGTCTTGCCGGAGCCGACATCGCCTTGCAGCAGCCGCAGCATGCGCTGCGGCAGCGCGAGGTCGGCGGCGATTTCCTTCAACGCGCGCCGCTGTGACACCGTGAGCGAATAGGGCAGGGCGCCGATGATCTTCTTGCGCAATTTGCCGTCGCCGGCATGGGCGCGGCCGGCCGGGCGGCGGATGTGCGCGCGCACGAGGGCGAGTGCCAACTGACCGGCAAGAAATTCGTCATAAGCGAGCCGCGACCAGGCATGACTTTCCGGCAGCACATCGCGCGGCTCGGCCGGACGATGCAGCGCGCGCAGCGCCTCGGCGAAGGCGGGAAAGCGTTCGCGCGAGACCCAGGCTGCATCCTGCCATTCGGGAAGCGCGGGAAGTTTCTCCAGCGCGCCATCCACCGCCTTGCGCAGCAGGTTCGGCCCGAGCCCTTCCGTCAGGGGATAGACCGGCTCGACCAGCGGCAATGTGGCGAGCCCGGCCTCGTCCACCACGCGGTCGGGATGCACCATCTGCAGCATGCCGTCGTAGAGATCGGTGGTGCCGGACACGTAGCGCGTCGCGCCGACGGGAAGCAGCTTTTCCAGGTAATCCCGCCGCGCGTTGAAATAAGTCAGGATCAGCGTGCCGCTGTCGTCCGAAGCGTAGATGCGATAGGGCGCGCGCGGGCGGTGCGGCGGCGAAGGCCTGTGCTGATCGACGGTCACCTCGACGGTGACGACCGTGCCGGGCTGCACGTCGCGCAGTTTCGGCCGCGCCCGGCGATCGACCACGCCCGACGGCAGGTGGAACAGCAGATCGGCGATGCGCGGCGTCTCGCCTTCGCGGTCGAGCAGGCGGGCGTAAAGCTTCTCCTGCTTCGGCCCCACGCCGGGCAGGCTGGTCAGTGCGGCGAATAGCGGATTGAGCAGAAGCGGGCGCATGGCCAATAATTACAGAGTTTCAGTCGTCATGCCCGGCCTTGTGCCGGGCATCCACGTTCTTCTTGCGGCCAAACGTGGATGGCCGGGACAAGCCCGGCGATGACAAACTGACGATGACACCGACGTTCACCCCCTCTATATAAACCCCGCCCGGCCCCGTCCGGGTTTTTCGCGTTGGAGAAACCATGACCGGCATGACGCGTTCAAGTGAAGGGCTCGATCCGCGTCGGCGGAAGCTCCTTTTTATGTGCTGGCATCGCGGCATCCGCGAAATGGATTTGATCATGGGCCGCTTCGCCGACGAGAATATCGACCGCCTGAGCGATCAAGAAGTCGCCGATCTTGAACGCCTGTCCGAGCAGCCCGACCAGAATCTGCTGGGCTGGTTCACCGGCGAATTTTCAACGCCCGCCGAATACGACACCCCGGTGTTCCGCAAGATGCGCGATTTCAACGCCCGCGCGCGTGGGGCGGAGTAGGCGTCATGGCGAAATCTCCCGCTGAACTTCTCTCGCCCGGCAAGCCGATGACGCTCGCCAGCGTCGCGGACGGCGCCGAAGGGCTGGTGATCTCCGACCTGGCGCGGGCGGTGGCCGCGCGTGGTGACGCACCCGCGACCAGCCTCGCGGTGGTCTGCCGCGACGGCCCGCGCATGGCGGCGCTGTCGCGCGCCCTGTCCTTCTTCGCGCCGGACATTGCGGTGCAGGAGCTGCCGGCCTGGGACTGCCTGCCCTACGACCGCGTCTCGCCGCATGCCGGCGTCGTGGCGCAGCGCATGGTGGCTCTTTCTCGCCTGGCGCGGAAGAAGGGGCACGAGAAGCCGTCGATCCTGCTGACAACCGTCAATGCGGCGCTGCAGCGGGTGCCTCCGAAGGAGATGCTGGCGCAGCAATCGCTTTCCGCCGCGCCCGGAAACCTGCTCGACATGGACGGCGTGACGCGCTGGCTTGAGCTCAACGGCTTCATCCGCGCTTCCACCGTGCGCGAGCCGGGCGATTATGCGGTGCGCGGCGGCATCGTCGATCTGTTCGCGCCGGGCATGGACATGCCGGTGCGGCTCGATTTCTTCGGCGACACGCTGGAGTCGATTCGCACCTTCGATCCGGAGACGCAACGCAGCGAAGACACGCTGCGCGCGCTCGATCTCGTGCCGGTTGCCGAATTCCAGTTGACCACCGACAGCATGAAGCGTTTTCGCCGCGGCTATGTGGAGGCTTTCGGCGCGGCCGCGCCGGACGATGCGCTTTATCACGCGGTCAGTGAAGGGCGCCGGCATCCCGGCATGGAGCATTGGCTGCCGCTGTTCCACGACCGTCTCGACACGCTGTTCGATTATCTGCCGGGCTCGCCGCTGGTGCTGGAGCCGCTGGCGGAAGATGCGGCGCATGAGCGCCTCGCCCAGATCGCGGATTATTACGATGCCCGGCGCGAGGTTTTGCGCGCGCGCGGCGATGGGCCGGTCTACCACCCGCTGCCGCCGGACCGGCTTTATCTCGGCGAGACCGAGTGGAAGGGCCGTCTCGGCGATGTCGCGCTGGCGCGGCTGACGCCTTTCGCGGTGCCGGAGGGCTCCGGCGCGATCGTCGATATCGGCGCGCGCCAGGGCCGCGGCTTCGCCGCCGAGCGCGCCCAGGAAGGCGGCAACGTCTTCGACGCAGTGCGCGAGCATGTGCAGGCGCTACAGGCGGCGGACAAGCGCGTCGCCATCGCGATGTGGAGCGACGGCTCGCGCGAGCGCATGAGCCATGTTCTCGCCGACCACAAGGTGATGAACCTCGCCACCGCCGAATCTTGGCCCAAGATGCTGGCGTTGCCCAAGCCGGCCATCGCGCTGATCACGCTCGGCCTGGAATCCGGCTTCGAGACCGCCGATGTCGCCATCATCAGCGAACAGGACATTTTGGGCGATCGCCTGGTGCGGCCGCGGCGGGCCGCGCGGCGGGCGGAGAATTTTATCTCCGAGGTGACGAGCCTCTCGGCCGGCGATCTCGTGGTGCATGTGGATCACGGCATCGGCCGTTTCGTCGGCCTGCGGCCGATCGAAGTCGGCGGCGCGCCGCATGACTGCCTGGAGCTGCATTACGCCGGCGGCGACAAGCTGTTCCTGCCGGTGGAGAATATCGAGTTGCTCTCGCGCTACGGCTCGGAAGAAACTCACGTCGATCTCGACCGGCTGGGTGGCGGCGCCTGGCAATCGCGCAAGGCGCGGATGAAGGCGCGCATCCGCGAGATCGCAGCCGAACTGATCAAGATCGCGGCGGAACGCCAGTTGCGCGAAGCCACGCGGCTCACGCCGGACCGCGCCGGATACGAGGAATTCTGCGCGCGTTTTCCTTACGAGGAGACAGAAGACCAGCAGGCCGCCATCGACGCCACGCTCGCCGATCTCGCCGGCGGACGCCCGATGGACCGGCTGATCTGCGGGGACGTCGGTTTCGGCAAGACCGAGGTGGCGCTGCGCGCGGCCTTTGCCACTGCCATCAACGGCAAGCAGGTGGCGGTGATCGCGCCCACCACCTTGCTGGCGCGGCAGCACGCCAAGACCTTCACCGAGCGATTCAGGGGCTTTCCCGTCCACGTCGGCCACATGTCGCGGCTGGTGAGCGCCGCGGAGCGAACGAGCGTCCGCAAGGGATTGGCCGAAGGCGATATCGATATCGTCATCGGCACCCATGCGCTGCTCGGCAAGAACATCAAGTTCAGGGATCTCGGCCTTGTCGTCGTCGACGAGGAGCAGCATTTCGGCGTGGCGCATAAGGAGAAGCTGAAGACCCTGCGTGCCGAGGTGCATGTGCTCACGCTCACCGCCACGCCGATCCCGCGCACGCTGCAACTGGCGCTCACCGGCGTGCGCGATCTTTCCATCATCGCCTCGCCGCCGGTGGACCGGCTGTCGGTGCGCACCTTCGTCTCGCCGTTCGATCCGCTGGTGGTGCGCGAGGCGTTGCTGCGCGAGCGCTATCGCGGCGGCCAGGCTTTCTATGTCGCGCCGCGCATCGAGGATCTGGCCGGCGCCAAGGAGTTTCTCGACAAGAATGTGCCCGAGGCGCGCGTCGCCGTCGCCCATGGCCAGATGCCGTCGCAGGTGCTGGAAGACATCATGTCCGCCTTTTACGACGGCAAATATGACGTGCTGCTGTCCACCACGATCGTGGAATCCGGCCTCGACATTCCGACCGCCAACACCCTGATCGTGCATCGCGCCGACATGTTCGGGCTCTCGCAGCTCTATCAGTTGCGCGGCCGGGTGGGGCGCTCGAAGACCCGCGCCTACGCACTGTTCACGCTGCCCGAGGCGCGCAAGATCACGCCGCAGGCGGAACGGCGGCTGAAGGTGCTGCAGTCGCTCGATACCCTGGGCGCCGGCTTCCAGCTCGCCTCGCATGATCTCGACATCCGCGGCGCGGGCAATCTCCTGGGCGAGGAGCAGTCCGGCCACATCAAGGAAGTCGGCTTCGAGCTTTACCAGCAGATGCTGGAGGAGGCGGTGGCGAGCCTGAAGGCGGGGATCACCGCGCCGGTCGCGGACCGCTGGTCGCCGCAGATCACCATCGGCACGCCGGTGCTCATCCCGGAAGATTACGTCGCCGACCTGCCGGTGCGGCTCGGACTTTATCGCCGGCTCGCGGATATCGAGGACGAGCGCGAGATCGATTCTTTCGGCGCGGAGATGGCCGACCGCTTCGGACCGCTGCCGGAAGAGGTCAATCACCTGTTGCAGGTGGTCGCGATCAAGGCGCTGTGCCGGCAGGCCAACGTGGAGAAGGTGGATGCCGGTCCGAAGGGCGCGGTGTTCTCTTTCCGCGATAATTCATTCGCCAATCCGGAGGGGCTGGTCGCCTTCATCCGCGAGCAGGGCATCGGCGCGAAAGTGCGTCCCGACATGAAGGTGGTGTTCTTCGACGACTGGGAGAGCCCGGTGGAACGGCTGAAGGGCACGACCGACATCCTGCGCCGGCTGGCCTCGATCGCGGACCGCGCCAAGGCGGCCTAACCGTCAGCCGCTGCTTTGCGGATCACTTCGGCCAGCATTTCCGGCGCCTGCGCGCCCGACACCGCATACCGTCCGTTGACGATGAAGGTCGGCACGCCGTTGATGCCGGCTTCCTTTGCGGAATTGGCGGCTTGCGTGATTTCCGCCACGTCGTCTGCCGTCGCCAGGCTTGCCCGCACCGCATCCGGATCGAGGCCGACATCGGCGGCAGCGCGGACCAAGACCTCGCGGTCGGTGAGATCGGCGCCTTCGGTGAAATACAGATCCATCAGCCGCTGCTTCATCTGCGGGCCTTTGCCGCGCTTGCCGGCCCAGTAGATCAGCCGGTGGCTGTCGAGCGTGTTGGGCTGGCGCGCGATCTTGTCGATCGCATAAGTGAGCCCTTCCTGTGCCGCCGCTTCCGCCACCCGCGTTGCCATGCCGCGATAGCCTTCGGCCGAGCCGAATTTCTTGGTGAGATAATCCTCCCGCGTCATTCCCTCGGGCGGAATCCAGTCATTGAGGAAATACGGATGATAGTAGACCTCGACGGGAATCTCCGGCGTCAGCGCGAGCGCCTTTTCCAGCCTGCGCTTGCCGATGAAGCACCAGGGGCAGACTACGTCCGAGACCACATCGATGCGCAGGGGCGTTGCGTCTTCCATCATGCGCTGGATGTGGCGTCTGCGTGGCGCGGCGTCAATTCCTCTCCCCCCTCTCCCTATGGGGAGAGGGGAGAAGAGGACAGCACGCGGCGATATCAACCGGCCGCGAAGGCTTCGGCGCCGACGCGCGCAAGCAGGCTGTCCGCGGTGTCGGTCGGCTTCAGCGCGCCGAGCGTGATGTGGGTCTCGAGCTTCGGCCGCCCGCCTTGCGAGGTCAGCATGGTCTGCTTGAGCAGGCTGGCAATGCGCCGCGCGATCACATGGGCGGCGCGCAAATCGGTGCCGGTAAACACGCAAAGGATTGATCCGTCAGAGCCTTGGCAGGCAAAGTCAATGTTGCGCACGATGCGGCTGACCAGCCGCGCGGTGTCCATGCTGGCGCGGCGTTCCAGCACCGGCCCGAAAGTGAAGCGGGCGACCGAAAGACTGACGCCGCGCTTGGCTGCCTGCTGCATGGCGCTGGAAAGGTCGCGCCAGAACGACTCGCGGGTGAGCAGTCCGGTCTGCGGGTCGACCATGCCTTTTGTATCGAAGGCCTGCATCACGCGCTTGAGCCGCGCGTCGAAGGCGTGCAGCCGCACGAGCGGCAGGATCCAGTCGATCCAGGCGCGCGGCTCGCCCTCGGCCGCTTCGAGATTGGCGAGTTTCGGTCCGAACTCCTTCAGCAGGGCGGGCGTGCCGCCCGCCAGCGCGATCGGCAGATCGCGGAAGCGCGCATCCTCGGCCATGGCGGTGAGAAGCGCTTCGATCACTTTCGGGCTGAAGCCGTCGCCGAGCACCACGCCATCGACTTCGCGCGCGTTGAGATATTTCGCCGCGGTCTCCACGCTGAGCGCGCCGATCAGTCCCACGCGCTCGCCGACCGCGACGGCAAGTGCCGGATAGGTGCGTCCGCGCCCGGCGACCAGTACTGTGGCGTCTTCGACCGGATCGGTTTGCGGAAGCGTCGGCACCGTGCCGTCCTGGCTGCTGAAGGTTTCCATCCGCCGCAGCACCGCGGCATGCAGCGCGCGTACGCGCAGCGCCATGCGCAGCCGCGCCACAAGCCGCGTCGCGGAAGCGTCGGCATCGATCGGCAGGCCGCCCGGTATGGCGATGCCGGCATCGCTGCGCGCTCGGCCGATGAGCGGAATGAAGGGACCGCTGCGGGTCTGGATCTGCAGCCCCAGCGTGTCGGCGGCCTTCGGATCGGAAGCGGGGCCTGGCTCGGCCAGCACGATGGCGGAGGGTTGCACGGATATGAAGACGGAGGGTGCATCCACCCAGCGGCTCTCGACAACGGGAAAGGCGCCGGCCGCGCCCAATGCCTCAACGAGATCCGGCGCCGGATTATCGGCAACGACGACCATCGGACCTTGCAGGGACATGGCAGCTCGAGGGTGGCGGTTACAGCTGACAACCTAGCCAGCCGCCCTTAATGGGCCGTCAACGCCAACCGGACAAAGCCAGCTATGCGCCGAAGGCGTCCGCCACCAGCGGATTGACGCCCCGCCTGACCAGGGCGCTGCGCAATGCCCCGCTGTCGTCGGCGGCGCCCGCCAAACGCTGGCCGGACAGAGCATCGGGCAGAGCGGCGATGTGGCCGCCGCTGTCGATGTCGGTGATGAGCCGCTGCAGTTCGCGCAAGGCAAAGCGATAGCCGCCCACGCCGGCGATCCCGACAGGCGGCCCGGTCAGGATGAGGGTGCGCCGGTCCGAATCGACGCGGCAGGGATAGCCGGTATCGACGAGCCCGTCCGATGTCTCGAAGTGCGGCAGTGCGGTGCTTTCGGCGCCCGGCGGATAGGCAGTCCGCGGCACCATGGGGCCGCTTAGCGCGAGAGTGCGGTCGCGCGTGGGTTTCAGCTCCGCCACGATAACGGCCCCCGGCGCGCCGCGCGGAGCGGCAATGATTCCGAGCGGAAGCGGGGCAGGTCTGCCGCTTGCGCCGCGCCGCATCGGGATCACGCAGGTTTCCCCGAAGCAGGCGACGTCGATGAACGGCGTCAATTGTTGCCGCCAGGCCGGGGCATTGTTCATCCGCTCGGGCGAGCGCCACAGCCCGATGATCGTCCGCACGTTGGAGGCAAAAAATCCCGCGTCCACCAGGCGCGGTACCACCGGCGCGGGCAGGACGGCCGCATCGCAGCCATCGCGCAGCTGCCGCGCCAGCGTTTCGGGATCGAAGGCCTGGTGCAGCACCAGCGTTCCGCCGGTGATGAGCCACGGCAGCACGCTCACGGTCAGGCCGGCGAAGGTCGAAGGCGGCACGGCGGACAGGAAAGTCGCGCCGGTTTCGTAGCGCCCTTCCAGCAGCACCGCCAATCCGCCGGCGATGACCTCGGCATGATTGCGCGCCACCGGCACCAGGGCGTCGGCGGTCGCCTCCCAGGTGATGACTGCGAGATGCGCGGCGCGGTCCTCGGCGCGCGCGCGATCAAGTTGCGGCGGCTGCGGATTTTCCTCGGCATAGAGCTCGTCGAGGCCTACCACGCCGTCGGGCAGGCCGCTGCCGAAGGCGCAAACATAGCGGACGGGAAAGATATCGACCGCCGCCCGCATCGCGAGCCCGGCGTGATCGGTCGAGCCGACCTGCCGGCAGGTGATCAAGGCCTTGGCTCCGACACGGCTAAGCGCGGTCACCAGGTCGCCATGCCGCCAGAGCAGCGGCAGCGGCGCCGCGATCAGTCCGGCGCGCAGCACGCCGAGCAGCGTCAGCACGCTTTCCACCGTATTTGGCAATTGGATGCCGACGACGGAATCGAGCGGCAGCCCGAGGTCGCGCAGCCGTCCCGCGATGGCCGAGACCATACGGTCCGCCTGCGCATAGGTCCGGCGCCGCGGCGTGCCGTCGGTAAAGCTCGCCCGGTTAGGCGGATCGATGAGCGCCAGCATGTCGGGATTGCGCTGCGCCGCCCGGCGGAACAGATCGTCCAGCGTTGCGCGCGAGCCGGGCGCGGTGGCCGCGATCGTTTGCCGGGGATCGCCGAGGATCATGCGAACCTCATTGCGCCGCGCTCCGCCACCAGGTTTCCGGCAGGTAGCCGTAAAGCGAGATCACCTTGGGATGATCGATGTGCGTCCACCGGGCGACCCATTGCGACGGGATGCTGAACAAGGGCACGGCGTAAAATCCCGACGTGAGCACCCGGTCTTCGGCACGGATCGCCGCGACGAAGTCGGCGCGGTCATCCGCCTTCAGCATGGCGGCGATCATGGCGTCGACGGCGGGGCTCTTCACGCCCATGTAGTTGCGGGTGCCTTCGGCGTCGGCCGCGGTCGAGCCGAAATAGAAGCTCTGCTCGTTGCCCGGCGACAGCGACTGATCCCAGCGAAAAAGAATCATATCGAAATCATAGCTCACGCGGCGGCGGTCGTATTGCACGGCGTCTACCGAACGCACGCTGATTGTGATGCCGGCGCGCTTCACCGCCTGGGCGAAGAGGAGCGCAAGCCGCTCGTCGTCGCGGCTGGTGACCATGATCTCGAAGGACAGCGGCTTGCCGGTTGAGCGATTGACCAGGTCCGCGCCGCGCAGCTCGTAGCCGGCGGCAGCAAACAGATCGAGCGCGCGACGCAGCGTCGGCCGGTCGCGTCCGGAGCCATCGGTCAGCGGCGGCGACCACTTCCCCTCCAGCACGTCCGCGCGCACCGCATCGGGAAACGGGGCGAGCAGCGCGCGTTCGCGCGCATCGGCCGGACGGCCGTGGGAGGAAAGCTCGGAGCCTTCGTAATAGCTCGCGACCGGTGCGTATAGACCGGAGAAAAGGTTCTTGTTGATCCAGGAAAAGTCATAGAGCAGCGAGATCGCCTCGCGCACGCGGATGTCCTCGAAGACCGGGCGGCGGGTATTGAACACGAAGAAGAAGCTCGGCTTCGGCAGGCCGGTGGAGAAAGTCTCGCGCACGACGCGGCGCTCGCGCAGCGCGGGGAAATCGTAACCGCTCGCCCAGCGCGTGGAGTCGGTTTCCACCCGCAGGTCATAGAGGCCCTTCTTGAAGGCCTCGAAATGCGCGTTGGCGTCGCGGTAATAGTCGAACCGGATCTCGTCGAAATTCCACAGCCCGCGGTTCACCGGCAGCTCGCGGCCCCAATAGTCCGGATTGCGCCTGATGGTGACGCTCTGTCCGGGGCGGACCTCGGTCACGACATAAGGGCCGCTGCCGATCATCGGCTCGAAGCTGGTCTCCTCGAAGGTCTCGGGATTGACCGCATGCTTTGGCAGCACCGACATCAGGCCGAGGATCAGCGGCAGTTCGCGGTCGTCGCTGCCGGTGAGATCGAAGCGCACCGCGTTGTTTCCGATCGCTTCCGCCTTGGTCACTTTGCTGTAGTAGAGCCGGTGATTGGGCCGGCCCTTGTCCCGCAGCAGTTGCCAGCTGAACAAGACATCTTCCGGCGTCACCGGCTTGCCGTCCGAAAAGCGGGCGGCCGGATCGAGGTTGAACGTGACGTAGGAGCGCGCGGTGTCCGTCTCTACCGACTGCGCGAGCAGACCATAGAGCGTGAAGGGCTCGTCATAGCCGCGCTGCATGAGCGACTCGGCCACATAGCCGCCGATCACCGAGCCGCGCGCGGCCTGCGCGGCGAGGCCCTTGATGATGTAGGGATTGAGGCTGTCGAAGGTGCCGAGGATGCCCTGCACGAAACGTCCGCCTTTCGGCGCATCCGGGTTGGCGTAACCGAAATGGGTGAAGCCTTCAGCGTGCGCCGGCTGGCCGTGCATGGCGATGGCGTGGCGCGGCCTCGGCTGCTCTTGCGCCCTGGCATTGCCGCAGAAAATCGCGAGCGCCGCCGCCGATCCAATGACGATCGGTTGCAACCTGCGCAGGCGGAATATCGGCACGGTCACACCGCGGTTGATTCGGCTCTAGCCGCGTATTTTTATCACAGGCGACCGCGGGGCGTTCCGCTGAAAGGTCGGAATAAGCGCGCTGTTCCGGCGCTGTCGCGCTGCCCGCTTTCCGCGCTTTATTTAGCGGGCGATTCCAGCTATCACGACGCCAGAAGTCACGCTAATGCCGCATTTTACGCCGACAGAGCCGGACAAACGGGGGCGCCTTTCACATCCGGCTTGATAGCCGTCAGAACGGCAAAAAGAGGGATCCTTTATGCATCATTTTACTTTGGCGTCGGCCAAGCCGGTCGCGCGCGCGGTTACCGCGATCGCGATGACGTCGATCGCCGCCTTGATGATTTCTTCCGCTTTGGCGCAACAGGCGCCGCAGCCTGCGGCGCCGAAGCCGGCGCCTGCGCGGCCCGCAGCCAAGCCGGCGCAGCCCTCGGCGCAAGCGCAGCCGCCTGCCCAACCTGCCGCGCCCGCTCAGGCTCAGCCTGGGCAGCCGGCCCAACAAGGCGCTGCAGCCAGCGCGCCGACGCCGCAGCTGATCTATTCGCAATGGGTGAAGTTCTGCGTCGGCCCCGATGGCCAGCCCGCCGATCAGAAGAACGCGGAAGTCAAAGCCAAGCAGGTCTGCCTTACCGGCATCGACGGGCGCCTGGAGTCGGGCCAGCCGGTCGTTGCCGTGGTGGCGATCGAGCCGCCCGCGGATGGCAAGAAAATCCTGCGCGTCACGCTGCCGATCGGCATGCAGCTGCAGCACGGCACGCGCGTGATCATCGATCAGGCGCAGCCGCTCACCGCGCCCTACGTCACCTGCTTCGCCAACGGCTGCATCTCCGACTACGAGTTGAGCCCCGACACGCTGGGCAAGGTGAAGAAGGGCAAGTCCGCCGTCGTGCAGGGCATCAATTACACCGGCAGCGCGCTCAGCGTGCCGATTCCGCTGACGGAATTCGCCAAGGCTTTTGACGGCGCGCCGACCGACCCGAAGGTTTTGGAAGAGCGCCAGAAAAAGCTCGAGGAAGAGCTGAAGAAGAAAGGCGAAGAGCTGCAGAAGAAGGCCAACGAAGCACGCCAGAAGCTCGAGCAGAGCGGCGGCGCGGCCAAGTCGCAGTAAGCCCTGAAACAAATCGGCGCGCGATCGGATGCAAAGCTGATCGCGCGCTAGTTGAGCAACGAATTGCGCGGCCGGTAGCTGCCCTTATCGTCGGCCTCGAAAATCTCCCCCACCTGCGGGTGCCGCAACGGCTGGCCGGATGTGTCGAGCAGCAGATTCTGCTCCGACACGTAAGCGATGTATTCCGTCTCCGCGTTTTCCGCGAACAAATGATAGAAAGGCTGGTCCTTGCGCGGCCGGACCTCCTCGGGAATCGACAGCCACCATTCTTCCGTGTTGTCGAATTCCGGGTCGATATCGAAGACCACGCCGCGAAACGGGAAGAGGCGGTGTTTCACCACTTGGCCGATTGTAAACTTTGCAGTGCGCGTCTTGGTCATGCAGAGAATCTAGCAAATGATTGTGGCGGCGGACGGCCCGAAGATTGAATAGCCGTTCATGTGTGACAATTTTACAGCGCCTCGCCCCGCATCAGCCGGGGCTGCGACAGCGAAGGCGCCACGCCTTCCCGCATGACCGCGCGCCGCAACGGGCCGATGCTCTGAAGCATGAAAAAGCTGAGCTGGCGCATGCCCTGCAATGGCAGGAAATCCGACAGCAGAGTCTGGTTGAGCATATCCACCGCGAGCGCCCGGCTGGTGACGTCGGACCGGCGCAATCCGTCATATCGCTCCAGTACGGAGGCGGTGCCGATGTCCGCGCCGGCGCGGCGGGCATCGACCGCGATTTCCGCAATGGTGGCCGCGTCGCGCAAGCCGAGATTGAGGCCCTGGGCGCCGATCGGCGGCAGCACATGCGCCGCCTCGCCGATCAGGGCGATACGGGAGGAGGCAAAGCGCCGCGCGGTTTCCATGCTGAGCGGAAACACGCCGCGGCCGGGCTCCGGCGCCAGCTTGCCGAGAATTGAGTGCGCGCGCCGCTCCAGTTCCTCCGCCAGCGCGGCGCCGTCCAGCGCGGCGACCGTCTGGGCAGTCGCCGGATCGGTGACAAAGACCAGGCTGGAGCGCTGGCCGGGGAGCGGAACCAGGGTGAAGGGCCCTTGCGGCGTATGGAATTCAGTCGAAATATCCCGATGCGGCCGCGCATGGGCGAGGTTGAACGTGAGCGCCGTCTGCGGATAGGCACGGGCTTCGCTTTCGATCCCGGCGGCGGCGCGGCATAGCGAGTTGCGTCCGTCGGCGCCGATGACGAGGCGCGCCACAACCTCATCGCCATTTTCCAGCGCGATGGTGACGCCGTCGTCACCGATTGCGACCGCGCGCGCCACGCTGTCGCTGCGGTTGAGCGATCCGGCAAGCGATCTCGCGGCATCGTCGAGCGCCGCCAGCAGGTCGCGGTTCTGCAGGTTGTAGCCGAAGGCCTCAAGGCCGATTTCCGCAGCATCGAAAGTTATCTCCGGCGCCCGCAGCAGCCGCGCCGTATCATCGACGATTCGCATGCGGCGAAGCGGCGCCGCCTGCGCCACGCAGGCCGGCCAGACGCCGAGCGTTTCCAGCGCGGTTACCGAACCGAGCAGCAGCGCCGTGGTGCGGTGGTCATCCTGCGCCGGACGCCTCGATATCAGCGCGGTTTCCATGCCCGCCTGCGCAAGCGCGATGGCCGCGGTCAGGCCCGCCGGACCGCCGCCCACCACCGCTACTTCCGTTTTCAACCTGCCCATGCCATCGGCTACCTATCCTGTTTGAACGCACCTGCGCTAGGGTTGCGCCATGCCGCGCGTTTTGGCCTTCTCCGTTCACATCCTCACCGCATCCGGCGCCCTCTGGGGGCTGCTGGCGCTCATGGCGGCGGTGCGCGGCGACTGGACCGTGATGTTCTGGTGGCTGACGGTTGCGCTAATCGTGGATGCCATCGATGGTCCGCTGGCACGGCGGCTGAAGGTGCAGGCACTGCTGCCGCGATGGTCCGGTGACAACCTCGACTTTGTGGTCGATTTCGTCACCTATGTCTTCGTGCCGGCTTATGCGATCGCCGCGAGCGGCCTGCTGCCTGACATCGCCGCCATCCCGCTGGGGGGCCTGATCGCCGTCACCGGTGCGCTGTATTTCGCCGACGACCGGATGAAGCTGCCGGACAATTGTTTCCGCGGATTTCCTGTGTTGTGGAACGCCGCCGCCTTTTACTTGTTTCTGCTAAAGCCGCCGCCCTGGATCGGCGCCGCCGGAGTGACCCTGCTGTTGGTGCTGACTTTTTTGCCTTTCCCCTTCATCCACCCGCTCCGCGTCCTGCGCTGGCGCCGGTTCACGCTTGCCTTGGGCGCCATAGGCTCGGTGCTCGCGATCGTCGCGCTGACGCGCGATCTGAATCCGCCCGCCTGGATTGCCGCGGCACTTTCCGCTATCGGACTTTATTTCTTCGCGGCTGCGGTGCTGCGGCGCGTTGCCGCGGGAGACGTGCCGCATGCTTGAGCTTTTGACCGATCCGCAAGCCTGGGCCGCGCTCATCACGCTGACGACGCTCGAGATCGTGCTCGGCATCGACAATCTGGTTTTCATTTCTGTCCTGGTCTCGCGCTGCGATCCAAAGCAGGCAGAGCGCGCACGCAGGATCGGGCTTTCGCTCGCGTTGATCTTCCGTCTCGCGCTCCTGTTCACGCTGACGGCGCTGATGGCGCTACGCGCCCCGCTGTTCACGGTCTTCGGCATCGGGATCTCCTGGCGCGACATCATCCTGATCGGCGGCGGGCTGTTCCTGATGGCCAAAGCCACCCACGAAATCCACAGCGAGATCGAGCCTCACGATAAGAAGATCACGGCGACCGCGACGCAATCCTTCTTCTGGATTGTGGTGCAACTGATTGCGGTTGATCTGGTGTTTTCCATCGATTCCATCATCACCGCCATCGGCATGGCGGAGGATATCGAGGTGATGATTGCCGCCGTGATTATCGCGATGATCGTGATGTATATTGCGTCTAAGCCGGTGAGCGACTTCATCGCCAGACATCCGACCACCAAGATGCTGGCGCTGGCTTTTCTGATGCTGATCGGAGTGGCGTTGGTGGCCGACGGCTTCGACGTGCATGTTCCGAGGGGTTACATCTACTTCGCCATGGCTTTTGCCGGCGCGGTCGAGGTCTTCAATGTGCTGGCGGCGCGGCAGCGGCGCCTGGCGGCGAAACGGAAACAATAGGAGCGGGGAATGGTTGCAGCGATACGCGTGCACAAGGTCGGCGGTCCCGAAGTGCTCACCTATGAGGACATCGAGGTGGGCGCGCCCGGCGCAGGACAGATTCGAGTCAAGCACCGCGCCTGCGGGGTGAATTTCATCGACACCTATTTCCGCACCGGCCTTTATCCGGCGCCGCAGATGCCCTTCATTCCGGGCAATGAAGCCGCCGGCGAGGTGGCGGCGGTCGGCGAGGGCGTGAAGGATTTCAAGGCCGGCGACCGTGTCGCTTACGTGGTGACCCACGGGAATTATTCGGCCGAGCGCGTGCTGCCTGCGGAGCGGGCGGTCAAACTGCCGGAAGCTATTTCCTACGAGCAGGCGGCGGGCATGATGCTGAAAGGCATGACCGCGCGTTATCTGCTGCGAAGCGTCTACAAGGTCGAGAAGGGAACGACGCTGCTTATGCATGCGGCGGCAGGCGGCGTCGGCACCATCATCTGCCAATGGGCAAGTTCGCTTGGCGCCACGGTGATCGGCACCGCCGGGTCGAAGGAAAAAGCCGAACTCGCGAAGGCGAGTGGCTGCCAGCATGTCATCCTCTACCGCGAGGAAGATTTCGTTGCGCGGGTGAAGGAAATCACCGGCGGCAAGCTATGCGACGTCGTTTACGATGGCGTTGGCAAGGACACTTTCCCGGGCTCGCTCGATTGCCTGCGGCCGCGCGGGATGTTCGCCACTTTCGGCAATGCCTCCGGCCCGGTGCCGGCATTCGATCCATTGCTGTTGCAGCAGAAGGGCTCGCTGTTCATGACGCGGCCCACGCTGGTGCATTACATCGCCACGCGCGAGGATCTGCTGGCGGCTGCCAACGACCTGTTCACTGCGGTGCAGAGCGGGGTGGTGAAGATCCCGGTGAACCAGAAATATTCGCTGAAGGATGCCGCGAAAGCGCACCGGGACCTGGAAGGACGCCACACCACCGGCTCCTCGATCCTGATCCCCTAGAGCAAGGCCGCCAGGGCATTGAAGGCGAGCCCGGTCTGCGCGCCGTCGGCAGTCCGCGGCAGCGCGATCACGTCGATGATGCCGGCAAAGCGGCTGATGCTGCCGGCCGTTTCATCGAGCGGGACGGGGCTGCCGGGTGTCTCGCTGACCACGACCGCGATGGTCGACAGGTTGCGCTGGGCCAGCACGTGCAGCGCCGTCAACGTGTGGCTGATGGTGCCGAGATAGCTGCCGACCACGACGATGACCGGAACCCTGAGCGCCGAGATCCAGTCGATCACGGTATGGCGGTCGTCGAGCGGCACCATCACGCCGCCCACTCCTTCGATGAGGAGCCTTTCCCTGCCGCCCATCGCCCGCTGGGAGAAATCGACCAGGGCACGAAAGTCGATGACGCGGCCCTCCCGCTTGGCTGCGAGCGCGGGCGCCACCCCCGCCGTGAAGCGCCAGGGCGAGATGCGGGCAATCTCCTCGGGGGTGACGGCGCGCCCCAGCGCCTCGAGCAGCAGGCCCGGATCGCTGCCGGCCGCGGCATCGGGATCGAAGCCGCTGACGATCGGCTTGATCGCAGCCACCGCGCGGCCGGCATTGCGAAAATGCCGGATCAGGCCGGCAGTGACGAAGGTCTTGCCGATTTCCGTGCCGGTCGATGTAACGAAAACTGCGGGCACAGTTCAGCGGCCCAGCACACGCGTGCGGATGATATCGGCCAGGCGTTCGATCTCGGCCGCCGGATGCGCGGCGCTGAAGGTCAGCCGCAGCCGCGAGGTGCCGGCCGGCACGGTTGGCGGGCGGATGGCGATGACGGCGAAACCCTCTTCCTCCAGCAGCCGGGATGCCGCCAGCGTCTGTTGCTCCTCGCCGATCACGATCGGCACGATGGTGCTGGTTGCGTCCGGCAAGCCGACAAGCCGCGTGAAGGCGATGGCATTCCGCATCGGCCGTGCAATGGTCTCCGGCTCGTTCTCGATCACATCGATGGCGGCAATGGCGGCGGCCGCGATGGCCGGCGGCAGGCCGGTGGAATAGACGAAGGTGCGGGCCCGGTTGCGGATCAGCTCGATCACCGGGCGCGAGGCGCAGAGATAGCCGCCGTAGGCGCCGATCGCCTTCGACAGCGTGCCCATCTGCAATGGGATGTCGGCCTTGGTGCCGCTGGCGAAGCTTGAGCCGCGGCCGCCGCCCAGCACGCCGACGCCATGCGCGTCGTCGGAAATGAGCCAGGCATCGAACTGCCGCGCCAGTCCGGCCAGTTCCGGCAGCGGCGCGAGATCGCCGTCCATGGAAAAGACGCCGTCGGTGGCGATCAGCGCGCGCGGATGTTTGCCGCGATGCTCGGCCAGCAACGCCTTCGCGTGGGCAACATCATTGTGGCGGAAGGTGATCACCTTCCCGCGCGTCAGCCGCGCTCCCGCCCACAAACAGGCATGCGCCAGCTCATCGATCAGCACGAGGTCGGTGCTGCCGATCAAGCTAGGAATGATGCCGGCGTTGGCCAGATAGCCCGAGCCGAAGACGCAGGCGGCTTCGGCTCCTTTCAGCCGCGCCAGCCGCGCCTCCAGTTCGGCGAACAGCGGATGATTGCCGGTGACCAGCCGCGAGGCGCCCGAGCCCGCGCCATAGCGTTGCAGCGCGGCCATCGCCGCTTTTTTGACCGCGGGATGGTGGGTGAGATTGAGATAGTCATTGCAGGAGAAGGAAAGCAGCCGCCGGCCGTTACGCATGATCCAGAGGCCGTCCTCGCGCTCGGTTTCCGCCAGCGTGCGGCGCAAATGCCCGCGCTCCAGTTCGCTCAGCTTCTCGCTGGCGAATAGATCGAGCGAGGACAGAACCGGCGGGATGCCGCGCGGAGCGGAAGACAAATCGTTCATGAGCGGTTATCTCGGGCCACTATCGCTTTTTGCCAGCGTCGGAAAGAGAATGCATCAATGAGCAGCAGGGCGCCAGAAGACAAGACCGGCTTGCATGACTGGTTTGCGCAGGGGTTTCCGCATGTCTGGCTGCCCTATGCGCAGATGAAAACGGCCGCTCCGCCTTTGCCGGTGGTGCGTACGGATGGCTGCCGCATCACGCTGGCCGATGGGCGCGAGCTGATCGACGGCATCGCCTCCTGGTGGACCGCCTGCCACGGCTATAACCATCCCCACATCCGCCAGGCCGTGGAGCGGCAGCTCGCGATCATGCCGCATGTGATGTTCGGCGGGCTGGCGCATGAGCCAGCGCTGAGCCTGGCGCGGCGGCTGGCGGCGTTGCTGCCGGGCGATCTCGACCGCGTGTTCTTTTCGGAATCGGGCTCGGTCTCGGTCGAAATCGCGATGAAGATGGCGGTGCAGTTCTGGGTCAATCGGGGCCAGCCCCAGCGGCGCAAATTCGTCGCCTTCCGGAGCGGCTATCACGGCGACACCACCGGCGCGATGGCGGTGTGCGACCCGGAGGAGGGGATGCATGCGCTGTTTCGCGGACTGCTCCAAGAGCATGTCATCGTCGGCCTGCCGCGCGATGACGAAAACATTGCGGCTTTCGACCAGGCGCTGGAACGTCATGCCGGCGAGCTCGCGGGCATCATTGTCGAGCCGCTGGTGCAGGGCGCCGGCGGAATGAAATTCCACACGCCGGCCGTGCTGCAACGGCTGCGGCAGGCGGCGGACCGCTACGAACTCCTGCTGGTCTTTGACGAAATCTTCACCGGATTCGGCCGCACCGGAACGATGTTCGCCTGCCAGGCGGCGGGGGTGGTGCCGGACATCATCACGCTGTCCAAGGCGCTGAGCGGGGGGACGCTGCCGCTGGCGGCGACCGTGGCGCGGCGCAAAGTGTTCGAGGCCTTCTGGTCGGACGATCCGAAGAAGGCGCTGATGCACGGTCCGACCTATATGGGCAACGCGCTCGCCTGCGCGGCGGCCAATGCCTCGCTTGATCTGTTCGAGCGGGAGCCGCGGCTGCAGCAGGTGGCGGCGATCTCCGCAAGATTGGCGCGCGATCTGGAACCCTGCCGCGGCATGGCGGGCGTGAAGGACGTGCGTGTGCAAGGCGCGATCGGGGTGGTGGAGCTTGACCGGATTCCCGATCCTGACGCGCTGCATGCGCGCTTGCTGGGCGAGGGCGTATTCATCCGGCCGTTCGGCAACATTGTCTATCTCACGCCCGCCTTCAGCATCGGGCAGGAAGAGCTTGCGAAATTGACCGGCGCGATCAGGAAGGTTCTGGACTAAGCTCGGGGAAATTTCCCTGGGGGGCGGACTATGGCAGTTCCGGTAACGAGCGTTGTCCTGCGGGTCGTTGCGCGGCCGGAGACGGTTGAGCAGCTCAGGCCCGTGCTGCTCGAACTTGCCGCTCAGTCGCGCAAGGAGAATGGCTGCAACGCCTACAAGATCTTCCAGAGCCAGAGCGATCCGCTGGAATTCGTCTGTTACGAATCCTGGGCGAGCGATGCCGCGCTCGACGCGCATCTGACGACGCCGCATGTCCAGCAGGCCTTTGCGCAGGGACTGCCGTTGCTGGCAGAGCCACCCGACCGCCGCGTTTACACGACGATTTACTGAAGAGATTGTCTAGAAGCCGACCACGGCGCCGTGCAGATCATAGGCGTCGGCGCGCGCGATCTTTGCCGTGACGATCTCGCCGACCTTCAGCGGCCGGCGGCTCGATACATAGGCACTGCCGTCGATCTCCGGCGCGTCGCCTTTGGTGCGGCCTCTAGCCACCGTCGGGCCGACTTCGTCGATGATGATCTGCTGACGGGTTCCGACCTTCTGCTTCAGCCGGCGCGCCGAGATCGCCTGTTGCTTCTGCATGAAGCGGCGATAGCGCTCTTCCTTGACTTCCTGCGGCACGGCGGCGGCAAGGTCATTGGCGACCGCGCCTTTCACCGCCTCGTATTTGAAGCAGCCGACGCGATCGAGCGAAGCCTCGTCGAGCCAGTCGAGCAGTAGCTGGAAATCCTGCTCAGTCTCGCCCGGGAAGCCGACGATGAAGGTCGAGCGCAACGTGAGCGGCGGGCAGATCTGGCGCCAGCGCGCGATCCGCTCCAGCGTCTTTTCCTGCGCAGCCGGCCGCTTCATGCGCCGAAGCACATCCGGGCTGGCATGCTGGAAAGGGATATCGAGATAGGGCAGCACCTTGCCCTCGGCCATCAGCCCGATGACCTCGTCGACATGCGGATAGGGGTAGACGTAATGCAGCCGCACCCAGGCGCCAAATTCGCCCAGCTCGCGGGCGAGGTCGAGGAATTTGGCGCGTACCTCGCGGTCCTTCCACGCACTGCCGGCATATTTCAGATCAAGGCCGTAGGCCGAGGTGTCTTGCGAAATGACCAGCAGCTCTTTGACGCCGGCCGCCACCAGCCTTTCCGCTTCGCGCAGCACATCGCCGGCGGGGCGGGAGACCAGATCGCCGCGCAATTTCGGGATAATGCAGAAGGTGCAGCGGTTATTACAACCCTCTGAAATCTTGAGATAAGCATAGTGTCGCGGCGTGAGCCTGATGCCCTCCGGCGGCACCAGATCGAGGAACGGATCATGCCTGGGCGGCGCGGCGCGATGCACGGCGGCCAGCACGCTTTCATATTGCTGCGGGCCGGTGACGGCGAGCACGGACGGATAACGCTGGGTGATGCTTTCGGGCTCTGCGCCCATGCAACCGGTGACGATCACCTTGCCATTGGCCGCGAGCGCCTCGCCAATCGAGGCGAGCGACTCCTCCTTGGCGCTGTCGAGGAAGCCGCAGGTATTCACCACCACAAGGTCGGCGCCTTCGTGCTGGCGCGAGAGCTCATAGCCTTCGGCCCGGAGGCGCGTGATGATGCGCTCTGAATCCACCAGCGCCTTGGGGCAGCCGAGGGAGACGAAGCTGATCTTCGGCGCCGGCGCCGGATCGGCCGCAGGCGCTGGACTGACGACGGTTTCCGCTGACATGGGCAGGAGCTAACTGCGATCGATGGCGATATCAAGGAATTGCGGAGCGCGGCCGGGCCTTTCTGCTATCCTGGCAGGCACTTTGGAGCCGAACTCATGCGATTTTTGCGGCTGCTTGCAGCTTTGCTGATGCTGGCAGGCTTATCGCCAGCCAAAGCTGCCGATGCCGGCGGCTGGCGCAAACCGGTCGCGGCGCCCGCCACCGTGTATCGAACCGTTCCGCGCAGCCCGGCAGCCTCGCTGGTCTGGGCGGGAGATGCCTGCTGGCGCGGCTGCGCCATGGATTGCGGGCGGCATTTTCAGGCCTGCCTGTCGGCGGACGCACCCGAAAACTGCATCGCCCGCAACGACGCCTGCGACCGCTTCTGCCAGCGCGCATGCCGGCTCTATGGCGGACCGCTGCTGCCGGTCGATTAGCGCCCGTCACGCTCCTTCGCGCGCAGCCCAGGCGCTGGCCGAGCAGGGTGAGATCTCGTCAAACGCGGCGAAATCCGGCAAATCCCCCAGTCGGAAGTCAAAGGTTAATAGCTAAAATTGTACGTATTAATGCTTAAGCTTTACTATCGAAGATAGTAACGATTGGATTGTATTTGAATCAATATTACGCCGGTTCCGAGGAACAACTCGGGACGGTGTCATATGAGGCCCGTGATTACAGCGATCGCGCTCTGCCTCGCCCTGCTGATCAGCACTGAGACGGAGGCGCGGCCACGCCTGTGGTGCGGATGGTGGCTTGCCCACCATCTCGGCTACAAGGACAAAAGGCTTTATTACGCGTTGAATTGGCTGGACGACAAACGCTTCACGCGCGTCGCCGGGCCGGGGGTCGGACAGATCGCCGTGTTCCGGCGCGGCAAACGGGGCGGGCATGTCGGCATCGTGAAGGGCGTGCCAGGGCCGGGCAGGATCCTCCTCCTGTCGGGCAATGACGGCAACGCGGTGCGCCTGCGCGAGCGATCCACCGCGCGGGTTATCGGCTACGTGGTTCCGGTTACGAGGGTAACCGACGGGCGCGACGTAAAATAATCGCGCGCCGCTGGGGCCGAAATGCTGGCCGGCGCGGCTCTGGCGGACCGGTTGCTTTGACATTACCGACGGCGTCGGGATTGAGGAGCTACGACGTTCATTCTAGTATTTGGCCAATCGTCAAATACAACAGTGCTTCATGGCGGGATGAGTGGTGGCGAAGAAGAAACCTGTTTCAATCGCGGAACGGCTCGGCCAGGCGGTCAGTAACGTGGTGAACGCCGCAAGCGTAGCGGCAACGGGCTCAGAGGTCGGTGTCCTCGAATTGGCGGCTGAAGATGAACTGGGCCGAAGGCCGGTCAAACGCCCGCGTAAAGTGAAGACCGCTCCGAAGAAGAAGCGGACGATGGCCAAGAAATCCAGCAAATCAACGACAAAGAAACGTGCCGTAAAGCGCCGGCAGCGCTCGCGGCATTGAAGGCTTCCTATTATCCAAAAAGCCGGGGCCTCCAAGAAGGCCTGCGGCAGCGCTGACGTCGCGTCGGCCGGACCCTACCGTTTCCGCCTGCGCGAATGCCGGCTTATGGCGCGCCGCTGCTGCCGGTCGATCAGACCGCCTCTGAGAGATTGGTTTTGGGGCCAGCGAAGCTGTGGCCCAGCGCCTCCGCGTAGCTTTCCTCGAACCATTCAACCCGCGTTTCCTGCGCGCCGAGGATGGGCCACCGGTCGATCTGGTGCGCTATCGTCTGCCATTGCTCGCAAGCGCGGTGATCCTCGTCGCCGGTCTTTTCGACATAATACCGGACGATGCGCGAACGGATCGGTTCGGAAAACGGCCGCGTCAGGCGATCATACGTGCTCTCCTCATCCGCCAGAAAGTTGGTCCGGAAGAACCATCCCTTCTGAACCGAGCGCGCCCGCGCCAGCGGAACGAACTGTTGCACCAGGCAATACCAATAGGGAACGGCTCTGAAGAGCGAAACCGCGACATTCGGGAAGATATTGAAAATCCGGTAAGCGCTCGGGCGGTAGCGATTTTCTCGGCACTGCGCGGCCATCGAGCTGAGCGTGTCGGCACCGCCGACGAAATGCGCGCTGTGGGGCCCAAATCGGAAATAATGGATGTCTGAATTTACATGGTAGGCCGGCCGGTCGTGAACGGCGACGATGTGATAGTCGTCAAGCGTGATCTGGAATAACAACTTCCAATTCGCCTCGATCAGGTCTTCAACGGGATAGGCCTTGTCGGGGATCGTGCAGGTGGCGTCGAGGATGGGAAAGCCCTCGCCCAGGAATTCCTCGAGGCTTTCCGTCTCGCCTTCCCTTGGAAAACGGCCGAACACCAGCGAACCGCAGGTGGCGATCTCCAGCGGCTTGAGCTTCGGCGTCAGCTCGCGCGCCTCGACGCCGAATACCTCGCGGCAGATGGGAATCTCGACCGCGCGGCCCTCCTGGTTGTATCGCCAGTGGTGAAATCCGCAGATCAGCGGCCCGTTGCCCTTGTCGGAGGTCCGCAACGGGAAAGACCGGTGTGCGCAGCGGTTTTCAAATCCTTTGAGCGCGTTGCCGAATCTCTGCACGAAGACCGATCGGCCGCCAAGCGTGGCGCGAATCCAGTCGCCGTCCTTCTTGAGGTCGTGCGTGATGCCGAGCAACGTCCAGACATTGGCAAGCCGGTCCTGCTCAAGCTTGAACGCCTGATCGTCCGAGAGCGAGCGAGCCCAGTTCGCGCGTTTTGTCTCCGTCATCGGTTCCCCTTACCCAGCTCGTGCGCTCAACTGCGATAAAATAGCAGGAATCTGGCGGAAGGGGTGGGATTCGAACCCACGAGGGGCTTGCACCCCTGGCGGTTTTCAAGACCGCTGCCTTAAACCACTCGGCCACCCTTCCAACTAAAAATTCAATACCTTACGCTGGGCTGATTTGCCACCGTTGCTGCTTTGGCACCGGCGGCCGGCGATTCTGTTTTACTCCGCGCCGGCGAGCGCCGCTTCCATTATCTGCGCCGCCGATCATCCGTCTTGAACAAGTGCCCATACACGGAAAGCGTGATTGCAGGCGAGCCGTGACCCAATCGCCGGCTGATAGTCAGGACGTCAAGACCAGAAGCTATCGGTGTGCTCGCATGGGTATGCCGCAGGGAATGCAGCGTGGCGGATATTTTCGCCGCGTCCATCGCCTTTGAGCATTCCTTTGTGAGCGCATTCGGTGAGCGCGTAAAGCCGTCCCATGCGGAGAATACCAGCGCGCTTTCCGGCGCCTTGCCCAGCCCGCCGCAGCGCGGTGGCCATCGTGAATTAACCCTGAAGTGGCTTTTCAAGACGTCCAGATAGTCGAATACTTTGGATTCCCAAGGCGCGCCTAGCAAAGTTCTGGGCTCCAGGTACATAGGGACTATCATGTCGAACATCTTGAAATTGGTTGCCGCCGCGGCGGCGATACTCACGCTCAGTCAGGTTTCAAGCCACGCACAGGCAACGCGCACCTGGGTGACAGGAGCCGGCGGCAGTGACGCCAACCCGTGCAGCCGAACCGCTCCGTGCCAAACCTTTGCCGGGGCCATCACCAAGACTGCCATCAACGGGATAATTGACTGCATCGATTCGGGCGCTTACGGGGCCGTCACCATCACCAAGTCGATCACGATCGATTGCCACGAGAATTTCGCGGGTATTCTTGCGAGCGGCACCACCGGGATTGTCATTAACATTGCCGCCGGCAATGCCAACGATCCCTTACGGAGCGTGCGCATCCGGAATCTCATCATCGACGGCACGGGCTCTTCTGGTACGGTCGGCACGCGGACCGGCATCCGGGGCATCCGAATCGATAACGCCAATTCAGTCTTCATCGAAGACACGATGATCCGAAACTTCACCCAGCAGGGTATCCTCGATCAGCGCACCACCGGCGGTGACCTGTTTATCAACAACACGACCGTTCAGCACAATGCGGGCGCAGGGATAACGATCGCCCCTTCGAGCGGCGCGGTGAAAATCGAAGCTTCGCTCTTAAATGTAATCTCGGAGCGGAACGCGGAGGGCCTGCGAGTCGGCAGCGGAGCGAGAGTCATGGTGAAGCGCTCGATCTTTTCGGGCAATACCAATGGAGTAGTGTCGGAAGGGCCCGCGGGCGTATCACGGGTAAGCGTCGATGACAGCTCCATCAGCGGCAACACGACCGGTGCCGTTCGGCTTGGGGGAGGAGCCATACGCTTCTCCAATACTGATTTCGCCCACAACGCGACTGCCAGAACGGGCGCCAATTTGTTTTCCTTCGGCAACAACCGCCTGACCGACAACATATCCGACGGGGACGCCTTCACGCCGCAAGCGCAGGAGTGAAAACGAAGAATCTAGGCCCGGCTATGCTTCGAGAGCAAGGAAGAGGTGGTGGCTACTGCGAGCGGCGTGGGATCGCCTATCAGATATCCGAGCCGCGTGAGCTGGCGCGCCGGGCTATGGGACGGCTGGACGCACCAGCGCACCCCACGCTGATCCGAGCCTAAATGACCGCGTGGGAGCTTCGAGAATCTCGCTGCGACAAGACGACATAGCCTTTTTTTGGAATCGAATGCGCGAATATGGAAGCGAAGCGATGAAGAGGAACTGGGATCGCCTTTACGAACAACTGCGGGCGATGGATGACGAGGCCATCTGCGGCCGAGGCCCGAACCTGAACCTGCGCCGCGAACACATCCTTCGTTATCTACGATCAAGACGGGATCGACCGAGCGCGCGCCGAAGGCTGTTTCCTGACGATGGCTTCGAAGCATATCAGCCGCCGCCTAAGTGTTAACTCCTGGCTGGAACCGCAGATAGTCAATTCGGACTGACCGCTAATCCAGGTATGATGGGCACAACGATGATGGGCAGCCGCGGGCACATGATAAAGATCATGTTCGCCATTGCTGATAAGGAAAGAGACGGTATGCTCTCCTTCGAAGAGATTACGACCATACATCGAAGAATCTTCGACAAGGTCGACGGAAATAAAGATGGCACAGTTACATCCGAAGGGGTGCAGGGCATTCATGGGGAGTAGCCACTCGAAAGCCGATCGCCCTGCGCGCGGTTGGATACACGCGGTGCTCCCAAACCATGCTCGAGTCTTCGGCCGAATGAGACCAGACTAGGGGGCGGCCATGCAACTCATGCTCGTAGCAGTTCTAGCTGCAACGCTGCTTCCAGCCATGGCACTCGCCCAAACCCCGCGCTCCTGTGCGGCGCCCGCCCGGCGAGCCGCCGCTCAGCTGGATAATTCAATTTAGACGAGGGGTTCAAGTCAGCGCTTCACGTCGCACCTCGGAAGCGCGTATCAATCCGATGAATCAGCGATTAACTGTTCTTTTCACAAATATCGCGCTTTCCGTACCAGCCGGATCGGAAGTCGTCCTCCGCGATTTGGCGCACGGCCTATTACGACGTGGTCACCGCCCGATCGTCTATTCGCCGACCGGCGGTGACTTTGCCGAGGAAATCGCCGCTCGCGGCGTGCCGGTGATAAACGATTTGCGTCGCCTACGCGAAAAGCCCAACATCATCCATGGCCAGCATTCGATCCCCTGTGGCGAAGCGCTGATTCAATTTCCAGACGTCCCTGCAATTTTTGTGTGCCATGCCTTCAATCATTGGGTCGAGGCGCCGATCCACTTTCCGCAGATTGGCCTTTATGTTGCCGTAGATGAAGCGTGCCGCGACCGCCTCGTCCACGCCGAAGGTATTGATCCAAACAATGTGGTGACACTCCATAACGCCGTGGATCTACTCCGCATTCCACCGCGCCCGGAGCCTCTGAAAAAACCACCACAGCGCGCTTTAGCCTTTGGTAAGGCGGCATCCGTGCCGGAGCTTTGGACAGCTTGCGAGAAACTCGGATTGGAGTTGGATGCAATCGGCGGCTCAAAAGGCGGGATCCATAAATTTCCCGAACAGGAACTAGTCAAATACGACGTGGTTTTCGCGAGCGCGCGGGCTGCTTTGGAAGCCATGTGTTGCGGTTGCGCGGTTATCGCTTGCGACTTTCGCGGCTTGGCCGGGGCCGTAACGACGGAGAACTTTGAACCACTCCGCACGAAGAACTTTGGTCTGCGATCTTTAGTTCACCCCATTACCGCTGAACGCCTCATTGAGGAAATCCTTCGATACGATCCGGATGATGCAGCAAGAGTATCGGCTCGCGCGCGCAAGGAGGCAGATCTCGAGAAGCTGCTCGACCGATTTGAGCAGCTTTACAATGAAGTGCTAAACGGAAGGCGAAAGCCTTCGATCACTGCGGCGGCTCGCAAGACAGCAGAGGCGCGTTTCCTTCACGAGAATTTGCCGCGCCGTCCGGATGATCGCCGCTGGCCTTGGTTGGCAGAACGAGAAAAGTTCCAACGCGACAGCGAAAGGCTGGCGAAAAACGTCGAAGTGGCCAAAGTCAGACTAACGGCGGTTCAGGCCAAACTCGACGATAAAAACCGTAATTTGGATCGGGTAAGATTAGAGCGTGACAAGGCCAACCGCGAAATCATTGCGCTCAACGCACAGGTCGCCGCTCTCAACGCACAAGTCGCCGCCCTCAACGCACAAGTCGCCGCTCTCACTGGCGAAGTCACCACGCTCAGCGCAATTGTCAGTTCGGTACCTCGACTGCTGGGTCACTTGTGGAAGCTCACGACGGGTCGGAGCCGACGACTTTAACTTAGGTATTATCGTAGCCGAGCTGACGAAGCAGGCCGCCTGCGATTTTCTTGAACACCTCGCCCTCATGACGGGATAAGTCCCTGCGCCAGCCGAATATTCTCGATTGATCCGGTGGCGCAGTTGTCATGGATTGCTGGCGGTGTCGCTCTCCCCGCCCCACCACCAGCTTGCCGTCGGCGTCCCAACGCTCGCCGTGCTCCTCCAGACGCCTTGGCGCATTTTCGAAATACCGCAGCATGCACGGATCAAAGTCGAGTGTGATAAAGTTCGCGACCTGTTCGAGAACTCCGGGCGGGTCTCGAACGAGCTCCTCGTAATGCACCTCGAGGTAATGCGCGCACCCGCGCGATTGCTCCCGGGTTGCCACGACGGTATCGCGCCAATAGGCGGCAAGCGTCTCAATGTCGTCGCTCGGAGAGAACCACACGCCCCGCAGGCTCAAGGCGACGTCGCGGCCATCTCGGATCAAGTGTATGAAATGCGCTTCCGGAAGCAGTGACTGGATCTTGAGCATGTGCAGCCCGTAGAGGGGCGTTTTATCACCCCAACGGCTTTTCCCGTGTTTCTCTGCGTACATTTGATA
Source organism: Xanthobacteraceae bacterium (assembly GCA_035699705.1). GTDB lineage: Bacteria > Pseudomonadota > Alphaproteobacteria > Rhizobiales > Xanthobacteraceae > CANKHA01. The sequence continues at coordinate 4,569 of DASSPI010000080.1, read as the reverse complement.
AAAACATCGGGCGGCTTCTGCGGGCGCTGCATTTTTATTCAACCGAGTTCGGAATGCCTCCCTCGCAATCTGAAAGTCCGGCCAAGTTGGGGCCCCGGTGATCGTCTTAAATACGCTGTCGGGCTGGACAGCACCGATCGCCGCCAGCCCGCTCAACGCAGTGAGGAACCCGGTTTCCGGGGGGATAGCGATGGCCGGATGCGCGTCAATCATGAATCGCAGTAACGTTGTCCCGGACCGGGGCGCGCCAACAATTATCGGCATGGGACAAGGCAAGGTGGCACTCGTCAATCAGTCATTCTTTACTTCGCGTAACGTATGCAAGACTAAAGAGGATTGCAAAATATGTCAGGTAATATGGCACGAGTTATTGGCGAGAACTGCGTTATCGCCGATGACGTCCGTATCGGAACGGGCACGAGGATTGGCAACTTTGTACTGATCCGCGACCATACGGTTATAGGGGAATCCTGCGTCGTAGGCTCGTATGTCGATATCGAGGGCGATGTTCAGATCGGTAAATTCGTCTCGCTTCAAAGCGGCTGTTATCTCACGCGTGGGGTTATTGTTGAGGATGAAGTATTCTGCGGGCCTCGCATGATGACGATTAACGACAAGCGCATATGCCATCGGCGTCCCTTGTTGCAGTTTCAACGGCAGGCCGCTCGCATCCTGCGCGCGGCCCGTATAGGCGGCGGGAGCATCCTCTTTCCTGGCGTGACCATTGGCGACAACGCGCTGGTCGGGGCAGGGTCGGTCGTAACGCGCGATGTGCCGGATCGTACTATTGTTGCTGGCAATCCGGCACGCATTATTGGATCAGTGCCGGCAGACGAAATCATTTAACGATCGACGCCGCGATTAATTCCCATGACCCTGGTCCTTCGCCAGAACGACTGCCACTGGCCCCTGTAGAGCGCAAACTGCGCGAACGCTTTACCGTTGGAATGGGAGTCACCGGCATCGACGCCCAGGTCAATAACGGCAAGGTCGTCCTGACCGGCACGGCCATCTACAGCACGTTGGCGGAAGAGGCCAGCAAGCTTGCGGCCGCGGTTGCGTCGGTCAAGGAGGGCACAATCGAAATGGAGGTCGTGCACGGACCGCGAGGTCTGTGAGGAATTTGCAAGAGCAGCCGTCGGCTCGCATCTCACCGCACGCCGCTGCCTCGATCGTCAGCACCGTCGAATGTCTTGGCCGGCCGCCGCGTTACTGTGCCACCTCGGCGATGCCGGAAATAATCATGACGAGACCCGCCGCGAGGAGGGAGATCATCATAACCGCGGCATGGCCTTCCCAACCAGCAAGGCAGCATAGCGCCACTCCCACAGCAAAGCCCTTCGCACAATAGCGTTTGCAGCTCCGTGCGAGCATGACGGCGTTGAAGGTGACGGGTCTCACCGTGACGGACTCCAATCCGGCGCAAGCTGCTGTGCCTCTGGAATCTGCGGTTCAGGAATGGGCGGCAACCACAGGCGCCGCAACTGCGCGCAAGGCTACTTGGCGGCGATCGTCGTCGGCTTGCCTACTTCACCTACGAAAACCACCAGCACTTTGGCCGGAGCGTTGCTCTTGTTAAACAGCTGATGCTTCTGGTTGAGCGCCTCGATGTAAGCTTCGCCTGTCTTGTAAACCTGTGGCTGCCCGCCTTCACTCTGAAGCTCGACTTCGCCTTCGAGGACGTAGACGTAAGTCGGCACCGGATGTTCATGCAGGGGTGTACGGCCGCCCGCTGCAATCGTGCCGATGACGGAAATGATCTCGGGCTTGTCGGTTTTCGGATAAACGATCGGTTGCTTGTCGCGCGTTTCGCTCGACTTGATCAACGGCTTGGCCTCAAATCCGCTCGGCAGTGACTGGTCGGCTGTGCCGCCTGCAGCCTGCGCAAGCTGCTGATGCTGGGGGCCTCCTGCCGAATGTCCCGACTGTTGGGCGAATGCCGTGGCGATCAGGGCGGTCAACGCGGCACCGACGATGTAGCGTTTCATGACGAGCCTCCCTTTGATGCGGCATCTGGACGGTGCCGCTGCTCAAGGATGATCGCGCCACGCAGTCTTAAAGGTCAACTGTTCGTACCGCCCTTCTCGCGACCGCGCCAGGGCGCGGAGCCGTGGCCTACAGGGCGCGTTCCGTGGCAATCGGCAGCGGATCTGTCGCCAACGTCGCCGACACCGTTTCTGTCGGCTTCGGTACAGCGCGGAGGCGCATCGTCAATGTCGCACATGGCGTGGGTAATACGGATGCCGCTACTCTTGGGTGGAAGTCGTGCACGGACCGCGAGGTCTGTGAGGGATTTGCAAGAGCAGCCGTCGGCTCGCATCTCGCCGGACGCGCGGCCTCGACCGTCGGCACCGTCGCAATATCTTGACCGGCCGTCGCGTTATTGTGCCACCTCGGCGATGCCGGAAATAATCATGACGAGACCCACCGCGAGGAGGGAGATCATCATAACCACGGCATAGCCTTCCCAATTGGTGCCTACAAATCGCGCGACTCTGCCGCCACGCGGCAGTGAATAAATGAAAGCCGCCGCGCCCAGTACAACAAAAGCCACCCCGATAATTATGGTCATTGGCCGCCTCGTGTGTGGGCGACAATATTAGGAACCCCCATCGATTGTTGGAACGCGGCTATTGGTCGCCTAGCGATCGGCCCCCCGAGGGCCTGCCGATACACACATCTAACTGGTATTAACGAGCTGCCGCGACCACCGGGGTTTACACGGCCTTGTGATCCAGGGCGCGGCCTCAACCGTTCGCGAAAATGCAGTTTCCCGCCGCGACGCCTTGTGTCTTTGGCAATGGCGGCGTTCCATGCTGTAATTTGTCGGCGGCTGGAGGTTATACCGATGCCTGTCACCGAGAGCACCCCGAACCGTCTCGTATTGAGATCCGGATCCACGACCCTGACCCTTGATAAGGATGTTGGCCAGGCTGCGCTTCAGCGCAAGATCGTTTTCTGGGGCTTGAAGCCTTTGCAAGCGTCCCTGTCTCAAATCACGGATGTTACCGCTGATATGGCCGTAGACCGCGCCTCCGGAGTCGACATCTGGCACACGATGCTGGTTTTCGATAGCGGGGAAGCCTGGGCGTTTCCGACGGCAGACAAGCAGGAGGCGCATGACAACATTGCCGCCATCCGCAAATTCCTAAATCTGCCCTGAGCGGCATCGACTTTCCCCGCGGTCTTTCCTTTTCAGATTCGGAGCAGTCCTTGTTCGATATTCCAGTCGATTTCATTTTGTTTGCTATGACCCTGCTCGGGATTGCGGTCTTTCATCGGCACACGCTGCCTGTCGCGCTCGCCGGTCTGACGGCGATTACCATCTACAAGCTCGCCTTCACGGGCTTCAAGGATGGGCCCGGCCTGGTCGGGCTTGGCCTGCACTTGCAGCACGAGTGGGTGGTGCTGGCGAACCTGTTCTTGTTGCTCACGGGTTTCGCGTTGCTCTCGCGCCATTTTGAAGAAAGCCGCGTGCCGGACGAGCTGCCGGTTATTTTGCCTAACAATTGGACAGGGGCCTTCGCGCTGCTCGCGATTGTCTTCGTGCTCTCCGGCTTTCTCGACAACATCGCGGCTGCGCTCATCGGCGGAACGATGGCGCGGCACGTCTTCAGGGAAAAGGTTCATATCGGTTATCTGGCGGCGCTGGTCGCGGCGTCAAACAGCGGCGGCGCGGGTAGCGTGCTGGGCGACACCACCACCACCATGATGTGGATTGCCGGCATCTCCCCCCTTAAGGTGCTGGACGCCTATTTACCGGCGGCGGTCGCGCTGGTTGTTTTCGGTATCCCGGCATCGCGCCTGCAGCAAAACTATTCCGCCATCGTCAAACAGCCCCCGCGCCGTCTGCAAATCGCATGGATGCGGCTGTTCATTGTGGGCGCGATCCTGCTTGCGGCCGTGCTCGCGAATGTGGTCACCAACATCAAATTTCCCGCCGTGCTCGACAAGGCGCCGGTGCTTGGACTGGCTGTCTGGGTTGTCATCCTTGCTACCAGTCCACTGCGGCGTCCCGATTGGAGCGTCATGCCGGAGACGGCGAAGGGGACGGTATTCCTGCTCGCCCTGGTGCTCTGCGCTTCGATGATGCCGGTGGACAGACTGCCGACGCCCTCATGGCAAACGTCCCTGGGTCTCGGTTTTGTCTCTGCCGTATTTGACAACATTCCACTGACGGCACTGGCATTGAAGCAGGGCGGCTATGATTGGGGGATGCTCGCTTATGCGGTTGGGTTCGGCGGCTCCATGACCTGGTTCGGATCATCAGCGGGAGTTGCCATCGCGAACATGTATCCGGAAGCGAAGTCCGTTGGCCTCTGGCTGCGCCACGGCTGGTTTGTTGTGCCGGCTTACGTGCTTGGCTTTCTTGTCATGCTTGCGATCCTCGGCTGGAATCCGGACGCGCCGCATTGATCGCTCATGCTGGGGTCACGCCGTCCTAGAGATTCCTGATCGGGGCGGCTGCCTTACCACTTGGTCTCCTGCCGTTGCCCGGCATCTTCTCCAAAAAGCCAGTACCGCAGCCGCGGCGAAGCTGCTATCGGTCAAATCCGGCAGGAGGGGACA
>DASSPI010000079.1:0-46314 GCA_035699705.1 Xanthobacteraceae bacterium | reverse complement strand
TCCCGCCCTATTGCACGCACAAGCACTTCAACTCCGACCCGAAGAACGAAGCGCGCATCATCGTGGTCAATAGCCGGATCGTGAAGCCGATGGGCTTCGACTGGTTCGAGCAGCTGGAAAACGCCGAGGGCTACTGAGACGATCGCATGGCCGGGTGAAAATCCGGCCATTTGCTCTAGGAGATTGAGTCATGTGCGGGGAGATAGAAGAAGACGGCCCGAGCGGCGTTGAAGAGCGGCTGCATGGTCGCTTCGTCGGCCACGCGCGCACTCTGCTGGCGCAATATGCCAAGGCGCCGAAGCCGAAGGACGCCAACGACCTGCATGCCTATATGGACAGGCTGTTCACCGACGCGCTCTCGCGCGCGGCGCGCGACGCCGACAGCGCGGAGCAGGGGCAGCATTACGCGCGGCTGGCTTCACAGCCGCTGGTCTTCGCCCGGCTGGCCGGTTTTCTCGCCGGGCATATGTCGCTGCAGGAGGATCCGCTGCGCAAGGTGATCGAGGCATTGATGCTCGGTTACGGCGAGGCGGAAGAGATGACTGCCGTCGACCACGAGCACGGCCACAGCCATGATCACGATCATGACCACGGGCATTCCCATGGTCACGGGCACGATCACGATCATCATCACTGATACGCTGTGCCTGTTCGCCGGACCGGCGATGCGCAAGCTTCTAATCCGCTCATTTCTGCGTAAGCGGAAATCCGGTTTATCGCATTTTGTTTTTCAGCTTTTTCATCCTTTCCGGCTTCGCCCGATCTCGCTATAGCCTGCTCTTCACCTGTCCCAAATCACGGCGCCATCCAGCCGATGCAGCAAAAGAGTTATGCCCCGGTGCTGGCGCGCTGGCACGCCATGGAGCCGGTCGCGCGCGGCGCCGTGCTGGTATCGGCAGGCTCCATCACGCTCGTGATCATGGCGGCGGTGGTGAAGCTCCTCGGCGCGCGGCTTCCCAGCATCGAAATCCTGTTCTTTCGCTCGCTGATCGGCTTTGTGCTGGTGATGCCGATCTTCCTGCGCAACCCGCTGGAGCCGCTGCGCACCAGGCGTTTCGGCATGCATCTGTTGCGCGGCGCCACCGGCGCCGTCGGCAATGCCTGCCTGTTCTGGACCATCACGCATATGTTGCTGGCCGATGCCATGGCGCTGCAATTCTCGCGGCCGCTATTCATGATTCCGCTGGCGCTCATCTTCCTGGGCGAGGTCGCCGGCTGGCGGCGCTCCATCGTGGCAGTCGTCGGCTTCGTCGGCATCCTGTTCTATGCGCGCCCATTCACCGCAGGCTTCGAGCCTGGCGCCTTCATCGGCGCGACCGGCGCTCTGTTCGGCGGCCTGGTGGTGATCTGCATCAAGCGGTTGCAGAGCACCGAGCCGACCCGCGTCATCATGTTCTATTACGCCTTGTGGAATGCGGTCTTCGCGCTGCTTCCGACGATCTGGCTCTGGGTGACGCCGAACTGGCCGGAGCTGGCGCTGCTGGCCGCTGTCGGCGTTCTCGGAATCCTCGGTCAAAGCATGATCACCCATGGCCTGAGCCAGGGCGACGCCACCGTGCTCGTGCCGCTCGACTATTCCCGCATCCTCTATTCGGCAGTATTGGGCTATCTGCTGTTCGGCGAGCTGCCGGGGTTGTGGAGCGTCGCCGGAATGGTGCTCATCATTTCCGCCTCGCTCTATCTCGTGCTGACGGAACGGCGCACCGCCCGCCTCGCGCCTTGAATTTCCTTTATCGATCAAGGCGCTGTGGCCATGCCTGCGACAGAATCAACGTTGCTTTCGAAGCTCGCAGGTCTAAAATCAGGCCACGCAAAACAGGAAGGAATTTTGATGCGGATGAGGTTGAACCGGGTACTCGCGCTGGCCGGAATGATGGGCGCCGTCGCAATGGCTGCCTCTCCGGCATCGGCGCAGACCGGGGCCGATTTCTACAAGGACAAGACCGTGACCTACATCGCCGCCACGTCCCCCGGCGGCGGCTACGACCTTTATGGCCGGCTGGTCGCGGAATTCATGCAGAAGCATCTGCCCGGCTCGACCTTTGTGGTGAAGAACGTGCCTGGCGCCGGCCATATCGTCGGCGCCAATACCATCTACGCATCCAAGCCTGACGGGCTGACGATCGGGATCTTCAATACCGGCCTGATCTACAATCAGTTGCTCGCAGCCCCGGGCGTGAAGTTCGATCTCGCCAAGATGTCCTGGATCGGCAAGGCGGCCTCCGATCCGCGCGTCATCACCATCGCTGCGCAGTCGCCGATCAAGTCGTTCAAGGATCTGCAGAACAGCAAGGAGACGGTGAACTTCGCGGTCGGCGGCATCGGCAGCGCGACCTATATCGAGTCGATGATGCTGACCAACGTGCTGAAGCTGCCGGTGAAGGTGCTCACCGGCTATAGCGGCGGCGACGACCAGATGGCGGTGCGGCGCGGCGAGATCACCGGCTCCGTCGCCTCGCGTTCCTCCTGGGAGCAGTTCGTCAAGAACGGCTATGGCAAATTTGTCGCCCAGATCGGCGGCGGCCAGACCGACGTGCCGCAGCTCGCAACTCTGGTGGACGATCCCACGGCCAAGGCCGTCATCGCGCTGATCCAGTCGCAGGGCGACATCGGCCGCCTCACCGCCGGCCCTCCCGGAATCCCGCAGGACCGGCTGGACGCATTGCGCGCCGCATACAAGGCTGCAATGGAAGACAAGGAGCTGCTGGCCAAGGCTGAAAAGCTGCAGGTGCCGATCGATCCGCTTTACGGCGACGATGTGCTCAACCGGGTGAAGCTCGCGCTCAACCAGACGCCGCAAACCGTCGCGCTGCTGAAGGACGCGATGGAAAAAAGGGAGGAGCCGGCGGCGGCCAGCAAGGGCACGATCGCGGAATGGGATGGCCGCGCCAAGCTCGTCCTGAAGCTGGAGGACGGCAAGATGTTCCCGGCGCAAGTCTCCGGCTCGCGCACGGAGATTACTATTGCGGGACAGAAGAGCAGCCGTGACAACATCAAGGTGGGCATGGCCTGCGCGGTCGAAGGGGCGAGCGGCGGAGAAGCCAAGGCCATCGTCTGCAACTAGACCAACGCCAGCAACGCCCGCAAAAATGCGGTGCCACGGGAGGATTCATCATGCGATACCCGCTCAGGCTTCTTGGGGCTGCCGTTCTAGGCACGCTGTTTGGCTCGGCGGCCGGGGCTGACCCGATCGCCGATTTCTACAAGGACAAGCAGATCTCCTGGATCCTCAGCGCCAACGCCGGCGGCGGCTATTCCAGCTACGCGCATGCCTTCGCTGCCATTTACTCCGACCACATTCCCGGCAAGCCGAAGATTCTGGTGCAGAACATGCCGGGCGCCGGTGGTATCAAGGCGATGAACTATCTGATGAACGTCGCGCCGAAAGACGGCACCACCATCGGGCTGGTGCATTCCAGCGTGTCCTTTGCGCCGCTCTACGGCCTGGAAGGCGCGACTTTCGACCCGCGGCAGATGCACTGGATCGGCAGCCTCAATACCGCGTCTGCCATCTGCGTGGCCTGGCACGCCTCCGGCATCAAGAGCTGGGAGGACCTGCTGCAAAAGGGCTTCGTGGTCGGCACCTCCGGCGCCGGCTCGCAGATGGAAACGCTACCGGCGATGCTCAACAAACTGTTCAACGCCAACATCAAGATCATCTCCGGCTACAAGGGCGGCAACGAAGTGTTCCTCGCCATGGAGCGCGGGGAGGTTCATGGCCGCTGCGGCGGGCTGATCAATTCGATCCAGTCGACGCGGCCGGAATGGTTCCCCGAGAAGAAAGTCCATGTGCCGATCCAACTGGCGCTCGAGCGCAGCGAGCGCTTTCCGGATGTGCCGACGGTGGGTGAGCTTGCGAAGGACGAGAAGACCAAACAGGTGCTGCGGCTGATCTTCTCGCCGCAAGGCATGGATCGCCCGATCCTCGCGCCGCCCGGCGTGCCGGCCGAGCGCGTGGCCGCCTTACGCAAGGCATTCGAAGCCGCCACCAAGGATCCACGCTGGATTGCCGAAGCCCAGAAACAGAACCTCGAGATCGATGCCGTCAGCGGCGAGAAGGTGGCCAAGATTATCGATGAGGCCTACAAGTCCTCGCCGGAAGTCATCAAGGCGGCAGGCGAGGCCACGGCCACCAGCGGCAACTAAAAAGGTGCAAGATATGGACGCGGCGCTGGCTACCAAGACTGAAGACAAGTACGTCACCGTTGCGGGATTGCGCACGCGCTATCTCGAGCAGGGGCAGGGCCCGGCGGTCATCCTGCTGCACGGCGCCTCGCTCGGCTCGGCCGCGGACGTCTTTCGGCGCAATCTTGCGCCGCTGGCCGGCTTCGGTCTGCGCGTCATCGCCTATGACCAGCCCGGCTTCGGCCTGAGCGACGATCCGCCGGACTGGGGAATTGGCTTTCGGACATCCTTCATCCTGAAGTTCATGGATGCGCTTGGCATCGACAAGGCGGCGCTGGTCGGCCATTCGCAGGCCGGCAACATGGCCGCGGAACTGGCCGTCTCGAATCCCGACCGCGTCACCAAGCTGGTCGTGCTGGGCACCGGCAGCCTGCTGCCGCCGCTTCCCGAGAGCGAGCCGGCCAAGAAAAGCGCCGGCGCTGCCGAAGGCGAGGAGGGCGGCGAGAGCGAGCCGACCGCCGCGGAAGTGCGCGGGTTGCTGCAAAAGAATCTCTACCACCAAGACCTGGTCACCGAGGCCGAGGTGGAAACCCGCCTGCGCCTGAGCACCGGCAAGAACCACAAGGCGTTCCTTGCCCGCAACGCGGCCGGAGCGAAGAACAAGGGCAAGCCAAAAGACCCGAGCAAGAAGCCGATGTGGCAGCGCCTCGATGAGGTCAAGCAGCCGATGCTGATGATCTATGGGCGCGAAGATCGCGGCCAGGCCAACAAGCGTGCCACCGAACTGAAGCAGCAGAAGCCGCATCTCGATCTGCATATCGTGCCGAACTGCAAGCATCTCGTGCAGTGGGATGCGGAGAAAGAGTTCTACCGGCTCGCCGGGCCGTTCCTGCGCGGCTAGGGCGGTGAGCCGCCGCCGGAAAAGGCGGGCTCGGTTCGTGAGGTGGTAGCCAAAGCAAGGATGCAGCCATGACTACGACGTCTTCAAGCCAAGCTATTCGGCCGGTTGCGATTCCGATCGCCGACGTGCTGCCTTGGGCGGTTTTCGGCGGCCTTCTCATGTTCATGATGATCTATTTCGTCGGCGCCGAACAGGGTGCGCTGTCCATTTTTCCGGGCGCTTACATCCACGAATTCGTGCACGACGGCCGCCATCTGCTCAGCTTTCCCTGCCACTGACGGCGTAGCCTGATCATGGTCAAAGCTCTGCTCGTGCGAGGCATGTTGGCCGGGGCCATGGCGGGCCTGCTCGCATTCGGCTTTGCTTACATCTTCGGCGAAGTGGAGATCGACTATGCCATCGGCTTCGAGCAACAGATGGCGGCGCACGCTCAAGCAGGCGCAGCCGGTGCCTTCCCGGAGCATGAAGAGGAATTGGTCAGCCGCGCGGTGCAAGCCGGAATCGGCCTGCTGACTGCGGTCGCGGTCTATGGCGCCGGCATCGGCGGCCTGTTCGCGATTGTCTTCGCCTTCGTCTATGGCCGCATGGGGCGGTTAGGTCCGCGTGCTACCGCGGCACTGTTGGCCGCCGCGGGCGGTGTCTCGGTCGCGGTGGTCCCGTTCCTGAAATATCCTGCCAATCCGCCCGCGGTGGGCAATCCCGAAACGCTCGGCAGCCGCACGGCGCTGTTTCTGGTCATGATCGCGATTTCGCTGGCGGGGCTCATGCTCGCCATCGGCCTCGCCCGCCGGCTGGTCGGACGCTTCGGGCTGTGGCCGTCCGCGGCCATCGGCGGCGCAGCCTTCAGCGTCGTCATTGCGGTCGCTTACCTGCTGCTACCCGATGTGCAGGAAATCCCTGCGCAGTTTTCCGCCGATGCGCTGTGGCGTTTCCGCGCCGCCTCGCTTGGCATGCAGCTGCTGATGTGGGCAGTGCTTGGCCTCGTATTCGGCATGCTGACGCAGCGGCTGCTTGAGCCGCGCGGCAGCGCGCGGCGTTAAGGCGCGCCAGCTAAATTTCGCCAGCAATCAGTAAATCGATAACCGGTGGATTCCCCCGTCTTCGAAGCGCGTGCGGTGCTCCCGCCAACGTAACGATCGGGAAAGACGGAGCGTCTAACATGCCCCGCCTGGGAGCCTGATGCTTCACAATGGATGAATTTACGCTGAATTCGGACGCTATGCGCCGGACGGAGGATCCAAACGCCTCCCGGCTGGCAAAAGCCTTGGACGGCTTTTCGGTCGACGTCGACAGCCTGACGCCGGTCGAATGGGACCGGATTATCGGTGATTTCGATGATCTGAACCTGTTCCAAACGGCGTCTTTCGCCGACGGGCTGCGCGGCGAAGCCTGCATGAGCCATTTGCTGTTGCGGCGTGACGGCATACCGGTGGCGGGTGCCCGCGTCGCCATCATGAAGCCGCCGGGCTTTCCGTTCGGCGTTGCCTATGTGAAGCACGGTCCCTTTTGGCGGCGCTCCGGTCTGGCGCCAGACCAGCGGATTTACGAAGCCATCGTCGCCGCAATAGTTGGTGAATACGGCGGCCGGCGCGGCCACCTGATCACCATTTCACCGCGACCGCATCCGCAATTTCGTCCTCTGGAAGAAAATCTGCTTCATGACGCTGGCTTTGTCGCTCAGTCGCGGCTGAAGCGGCCGATCACCTTTTTTCTGGTCAATACCGGCCTGGGGGAGAAGGCGCTCAGGGCGAGCTTGTCGCAGAGCTGGCGGCACAATCTCAAGCAGGCAGAGCGCCACCAGATAGAAATCTGCTTTCGCAAGCCGGCGGACGGGCTGCCCGATTTTCTCGCTCTGCATGACGCGATGATTGCGCGCAAGAAATTCATCGATCGCGAGCCGCTGCACGTCCTGCCGCGGATGTTTACGCAACTCCCGGCCTCTTGCTGCCAGATCGTCACCGCTTCCCATCAAGGCGAGGTCGTGGCCGGCGCCGTGATCATTCTCGCCGGCGACGTCGCCTATTATCTTTACGGCGCAAGTGCCGACGCGGCACTGGAGTTGCGGGCGGGCTACGCGCTGCACTGGCGGATTGCAGGCTGGATCGCAGAGCAGGGCATCGGCTGGTATGACTTGGGCGACGGCTTTGGAAATTTGCGGCAGTTCAAGCACGGCTTTGTCGGCAAGGCGGGTGCGGCTCTGACGGCAACCGAGTTCGACTGCGCCTTGACCCCGCAGGCGCGGTTGCTTGGGGTTGCCATCTACAGCGCGCGCAGCTCCGTGGGGACCCTGCGGTCATGGCAACGCTGGCTGTACAAGACGACGGCGCGGCTGCGCGCGGCGCAGGACAGCTAGATTCGAATTCTTCTTTGGGGGGTTAAATGGTGGACGCTGTAGGGATTGAACCTACGACCTCTCCCGTGTGAAGGGAACGCTCTCCCGCTGAGCTAAGCGTCCGCCGGGACATGGCGGTTTAGGCCATGGCTGGTTAAGCCCCGGATTTAGTGGCTCCGGCGGGCTTGAGTCAAGCTGCGAAGAATCGGTGGAAAGCGCGAAAAACCGCCGGAAAATCAGTTCGGCTTCTGCTGGGCAATCAGCGTAACGCGGCTTTGCAGGGCGCGGATGCGCTCGGCCAGATTGCCCTTGCTCTCGCCTTCGGTGCCGCCTTCGCCACTGCGCATCGGGGGCTCGCCGCCATTCAGCACGCTTGGGGCTTCCCCGGCCAGGATGGTCTCGATCGGAGAGTCCGGGCCTTCCAGCGCGGCGATCAGCCGGGCGACTTCCGCCGCGACGTCATTGATGCGCTCGCGCAGCAGCGCGCTTTCGACGCGCTCGGAGGCCCAGGAGGCCTCGGTATCGCGTTTCATGGCTGCGATTTCGCGGCTCAGCTTGGCCTGCTCTTCGCGCGCGCGGTTGAGCTGCTCCTCGAGCACGGCCTTTTCCGCCTTCAGGCTGTCGATCACCGAGCGGTGGCTGCCGCCGATGCCGGCGATCTCGGCGCGCAGATCCGCCTCGGTCTTGCGCAGTCCGTCAAGCTGGCTGCGCAGCTGCTCGCATTGATAGTCGCGCTCGGCCAGCAGGCGGCCCTGATGGGTGAGCCGTGTCTCCAGTTCCTGCGCGCGGCGGCCGAGGATTTCAGCTTCCGTCGTCTGCGCGATGAGCTGGTGTTCGAGACCGGAGACACGATCGGCCAGGTTGCCGACCTTGGTGCGCTCGGCATTGAGCAGGTCGCTCGCTTCGTTGGCATCGAAGCGCTCGCGGCCGAGACGATCCTCCGTGGACTTGAATTCGCGTTCGGTATCGTTGACGCGATCCTTCAGCGCGTCGACCTGCGTGCGGAGCGCGACCAGCTCGACGCGCTGGCTGTCATTGACCACCGACTGCTGATCGAGCTGGGCGGTGAGCCTGGCGAGATCGGCCTGTTTCTCCGCCAGCGCGCGCTCGGCGTCGCGCATGGCGTTGAGCTTGAACGAGAGCTCTTCTTCGGTCGCGCGCAGCTGGTCCTTCAGCGCCTTGTCGCGCGCTTCGAGCGCGAAGATTGTCGCGGTCTTTTCGCCCAGCTCCAGCTTGAGGCGGTTGATGGCGTCGGATTTCTTGCCGAGCTCCGCGAGCTGGCTGGTGGCCTTGGCCTTCATCTGCTCGACGCTCATTTCCAGGCGCCGGGTCGACATCGCGAATTCGGCGCGCAGCTGATCCTTGTCGGCCTGGATTTCCGCCATCGAAAGCGGCGTGGCCGCCTCCAGGCGGCGCATGGTGAGGCGTACCGCGCGGGCTTGCACAAGTGGGATGATGATCAGGCCGATGAGAGCCGCGAACAGGAACCCAATCCCGAAGAACATGACGGGTTCGATCATCGGATACGCCTCCAAAACGCGATGCTATTTCGCCGCCCAGCATGCCACGGAGGAGGCGACACCGCTAGCTTGGGCTGGGGTTAACCTGAATCCGCCGGACGCGCTGGAAGGCGCGGCAAATGCAGGCAAACCGCGAAGTCTCGGCGATCGGCGGCCGAAAGAAATGGGGGATTTTTTTCGCTAGAACGGGTTCCAGGTCGCCTGGGGCGTGAACTTCAGATAGCCGATGTTGGCGCCAAGCCGCATGCCCACCCCCGAGCGGATGGGGACCACCACCACCCCATTTGCGGTCAACGCCGTCATGCCGAAACCGCCGATGAAATAAGCAGAGCCGTCGATGCCGGCGAAGCGCTGGTAGACCGAGTCGGTGGCGGGAAGATTGTAGACCAGCATCATGGTGCGTGCGCCTTCGCCGCCCCAATCGAAGCCGACCGTCGGCCCCTGCCAGAAAACGCGCAGATCGCCGGCATTTTTTGTGTAAAGCGTGCCTTCGCCATAGCGCAGCCCGCCGACAAAGGCGCCGGAAGCTTCCTCGCCCAGGATATAGCCGTTGGGCTGGCCCCATTGGGACGTGGCCTTTTCCACCACCGAGGCAAGCCCGCGCGACACCGTGCCGAAGAAGCCGTGGCCGGCGTCGATGATTTCCTGCACCGAAAACTGCTTGTCCGAAGAGCGCGCCGCGCCCGGCGGGGGAGCGGATGGCGGCGGAGCGGTGATCACGACCGGAGGCTGCCCACCGGGCGCGGGAGCCATTTGCGCCGCCGCCGGCCCGATGCCGAGGCTGGTCACGACCAGGGGGAGAGCGAGGAACCGCAGAGCGGCGCGCATCGAATGCTCCTTCGACAGTGGCGGTTTAACCCGTTGCTGACGCAGACGGCCTAGGTTGGACCCCGACGGTCCGAATCGACCCATATTTCAGGTGAAGTATGTCGGCACAGCGGCAGGAACGGAAGCTCGCGAGCGCGGCCTTTTTGGCCAAAATTGCTCTCGGTTTGCTGCTTTTGACCGGTCTGCCGCCCCTGCCGCCCAGCCGGGCTGCCACCACCGAACGCATCGTGGTGGATCCGAACCGGGGGCTGGCTTTGAGCGGCTTCGACCCCGTGGCCTATTTTACCGAAGGCAAGCCCTTGATGGGGCGCGGCGACCTGGAAATGCGCTTTGCCGGAGCGACCTGGCGGTTCCGCAATGAAGGCAATCGCGCCGCCTTCGCGGAAAATCCCGAGGTTTATCTGCCGATGTTCGGCGGTCACGATCCGGTCGCGGTGACCCGCGGCGTCGCGACGCCGGGGCATCCGCAGATCTGGCTGGTCGCCGCCGATCGGCTTTATCTGTTCTACGATTCCGAAGCGCGGAAGACGTTTTCCGCGGCCCCCGAAGCCACGGCGGCTGAAGCCGAAAAAAAATGGCCGCAGGTACTGCTCACGATCTCGCCCTAGCGCATGGCGCGGCGAAGTGCCTTTACCTTGGCATCCCGCGCGCGGCCGGTGTATCAAGCAAAGAGTCGAATCGCCGCCGCGTATCACCCGCATCGTTGCCCGAAACCGGAGAGTCCCCGATGTCCGCTCCGATCGTCCTGGAATCCCTCGATCTCGCGGCGTTGCTGTGCTCGCGCGTCTGTCATGACCTGATCAGCCCGGTCGGCGCCATCGTCAACGGCCTGGAAGTGCTGGAAGAGGAAAACGACGAGGAGACCAAGACCTTCGCGCTCGACCTGATCAAGCGGAGCGCGCGCAATGCCTCGGCCAAGCTGCAATTCTGCCGGCTGGCCTTCGGCGCGGCGGGGTCGGCGGGCGTGCATATCGACGTAGGCGATGCGGAGAGCATGGCGCGGGGATTCATCGAGGATGAGAAAATCAAGCTCGTCTGGAATTTGCCACGGGTGCTGCTGGCGAAGAACCGGGTCAAGCTTCTGCTGAACATGCTGATTATCGCGGGTCAGGCGATTCCCCGCGGCGGGGTGCTGACGGTCGACCCGCTGGGCGAGGGCGATTCCATGAGCTTCCGCATTACCGCGGCCGGGACGAATGGCCGTGTGCCCCCGCATGCGACGGAGCTCCTGGCCGGCACGCCGCCCAACGGGGTCGACGCGCATGCCATCCAGCCCTTTTATACCGGCATGCTGGCCCGCAGCTGCGGTTTGGGCGTTTCGGTAGCGGCCGAAAACGATGCCATCGTGGTCGCCGCGCGCTGAGCAGAAAAATCTGGTTAACAAATCCTAACGATTTGTTTCTTCAGCCGGTTTTCGGCTTCTTCCGATACCAAAATTAAACGCTTTACCAACAGACTGCTGAACTCGCGAGAGGTGGCGGCCAGCGGGGCCGCGCCCGCGATCAAGGCCGTTTTTCAATGGACGACTTGTTGCGTGAATTCCTGACGGAGACCAACGAGAGTCTTGGCGTTGTCGACGTCGAGCTTGTGCGTTTCGAGCAGGAGCCGAACAACGCCAGCATCCTCGCCAACATCTTCCGCCTGGTTCACACCATCAAGGGCACTTGTGGCTTCCTCGGCCTGCCGCGTCTGGAGGCGCTGACGCATGCCGCCGAGACCCTGATGGGGAAGTTCCGCGAAGGCATGCCGGTCACCGGCGAGGCGGTGACGCTGATTCTCTACACCATCGACCGGATCAAGGAAATTCTCGACGAGCTGGAGAAGTACCAGCAGGAGCCGGCGGGCACCGACGAAGACCTGATCGGCAAGCTTCATGCCATGCTGCAGCAGGCAGAGCCCGCTGCCGCCCCGCCGCCGGGGACGGTCGGCTCGCTGGTCGAGCAAAGGCTGGAACGTCCGCTGCGTCCCGGCGAAGTTTCGCTCGACGAACTGGAACGCGCCTTTCAGGAGACGCCCGGCCCGGTGCCGGAGCCGTCAAAACAAACCGCTGCTGTCGCCAAGCCGGCATCGGCGCAGAAGCCAAAGGATGACGAGAATGGCCCGGACTCCAGGCTTGCCAATCAGTCGATCCGCGTGAATGTCGACACGCTCGAATACCTGATGACGATGGTCTCGGAGCTGGTGCTGACGCGCAATCAACTGCTGGAGATGGTGCGCAAGCACGAGGATTCGGAATTCAAGGTGCCGCTGCAGCGGCTCTCCAGCGTCACCGCCGAGCTGCAGGAAGGCGTCATGAAGACGCGCATGCAGCCGGTCGGCAATGCCTGGCAGAAGCTGCCGCGAATCGTGCGCGACCTGTCCACCGAGCTTGGCAAGCAGATCGAGCTGGAGATGAACGGCGCGGATACCGAGCTCGATCGCCAGGTGCTCGACCTGATCAAGGACCCGCTCACCCACATGGTCCGTAATTCGGCGGATCACGGGTTGGAGACTCCCGAGCAGCGCCGCGCCGCCGGCAAGCCGGAGAAAGGCACCATCCGGCTCTCGGCCTATCACGAGGGCGGCTACATCATCATCGAGGTCGCCGACGACGGCCGCGGCCTCGATACCGAGAAGATCAAGGCCAAGGCGATCGCCAATGGGCTGGTCTCCGAAGCCGATGCGGACAAGATGTCGGAAACGCAAATCCAGCGCTTCATCTTCACGCCCGGGTTCTCAACCGTCAGCACAGTGAGCAACGTGTCCGGCCGCGGCGTCGGAATGGATGTGGTGCGCGCCAATATCGACCAGATCGGCGGGACGATCGATGTCAGGTCCATGCAGGGTCGCGGCATGAGCGTGAACATCAAGATTCCGCTGACGCTCGCAATTATCTCCGCGCTCATCGTGGAGGCCGGCGGGCGCCGCTTCGCCATCCCGCAGCTTTCGGTGGTGGAGCTAGTGCGCGCCCGCAGCGATTCCGAACACCGCATCGAGCGCATCAAGGACGCGGCGGTGCTGCGCCTGCGCCACAAGCTGCTGCCGCTGTCGAACCTCAGTCGTCTGCTGGGTCTCGATCAGGGCAAGCCTCAGGATGCCGAAGCCGGCTTCATCATCGTGACCCAAGTCGGCAACGAGACCTTCGGCGTCGTCGTCGACGCCGTGTTCCACACCGAAGAAATCGTGGTCAAGCCGATGTCCACCATGCTGCGCCACATCGGTCTGTTCGCCGGCAATACCATTCTCGGCGACGGTTCCGTGATCCTGATTATCGATCCCAACGGCCTTGCCCAGGCGCTCGGCACCTCGGCACGCGCCAGCAGCGGGATCGGCGAGGATGCGGAAGCCGAAGCCATGGAGACCCAGCAGTCGACTTCCATGCTGGTGTTCCGGGCCGGTTCTCCGCATCTGAAGGCGGTGCCGCTTTCGCTGATTACCCGGCTGGAAGAGATCGACGTCGATCGCGTGGAATTCTCCAACGACCGGCATCTGTTGCAATACCGCGGTCAGCTCATGCCGCTCATTCCGATCAACGAGCAAGTACAGGTGAAGAGCCGCGGCCAGCAGTCGCTGCTGGTGTTCTCCGACGAAGGCCGCTCGATGGGCCTGATGGTCGACGAGATCGTCGACATCGTCGACGACACTCTCAATATCGAGGTCGGCGGCAATCGGCCCGGTGTGCTTGGTTCCGCCGTCATCAAGGGTCAGGCGACGGAGATCATCGATATCGAGCATTACCTGCCGCTGGCATTCGAAGACTGGTTCCGTTCCAAGAATTTCTATGCGAAGCGCGGCACGCGTACGGTACTGCTGATCGACGACTCGGCGTTTTTCCGCAACATGCTGGCGCCCGTGCTGAAGGCCGCCGGCTACGAAGTCACCACCGCCGCCGGCGGCGAGGAAGCAATTGTCCTGTTGCAGAAGGGCCGGCGCTTCGATGTCATTCTCACCGACATCGACATGCCCGGCATGAACGGGTTCGATTTTACCGAGCAGTTGCGCCGCGATCCGCGCAACGCCGCGATCCCGGTCATCGGCTTGTCTTCCATGATTTCGCAGGAGTTCATCGAGCGCGGGCGCGAAGTAGGCTTTCACGACTATGTGGCGAAGTTCGACCGCCAGGGGCTGATCGCGGCGCTGAAGGAGCAAACCGCCGAGGCGCAGGCGGCATAGGAAATACAGATGCGAACGGAAAGCGACAATGCCGGGCCTTCGACCGAATACGTGACCGCCATGATCGGCGGGCAACTGTTCGGGCTGCCGATTGCGCGCGTGCAGGACGTGTTCGTGCCGGACCGCATGACGCAGGTTCCGCTGTCGTCGCCTGACATCGCGGGCATCCTTAATCTGCGTGGCCGCATCGTCACCGTCATCGACATGCGCTGCAGGTTGGGCGTGCCGCAACAGAAACGCGAGCAGCCCCCGAGGGCGGTCGGAATTGAATGCCGCGGCGAGTCATATGGTCTGCTGATCGACGACATTGGCGAGGTGATGACGCTTCCAGACAGCATGCGCGAGAATAATCCGGTCAATCTCGACGCGCGGCTGGCGCAGGTTTCGAGCGGCGTTATCCGCCTGGACTCGCAGCTGATGGTCGTTCTCGATATCGACCGCGTGCTGCAGGTGAGCGCGCAGATCAAGGCTGCTTAAGGCTGCCCGGCATTTGCCGCGGGCGGAAACGAACCGGAGTGCGCGGGCGAATCCCGCGGGTAAGAAAGCGAGGCTGCGATGAAGACATGCTTGGTCGTTGATGATTCCAGCGTCATCCGAAAGGTCGCGCGGCGCATCCTCGAAGGTCTGCAATTCCAGATCATCGAGGCGGAAGACGGAGAGCAAGCGCTGCGGTTGTGCCAGAACCAGCTGCCGGATGCGGTGCTGCTCGACTGGAACATGCCGAAGATGGACGGCTACGAATTCCTGCGGCAGTTGCGCCGCCTGCCAGGCGGCGACGCCCCGCGTGTGGTGTTCTGCACCACGGAGAATGACGTGGCCCATATCGCCCGAGCCCTGCATGCGGGTGCGAACGAATACATCATGAAGCCCTTCGACAAGGAAATCGTCGAAGCCAAGTTCCAGGAAGTGGGCCTGCTCTGATCGGCAGTTCGCTGCTCTTCGTTCGACCGTTCGTTTCTATGTAACTGAGTGCCGCCGATGAGCGTTGCCGCCGCCGTCATGCCGCCCGTCTCGACCGTGACGCAGCAGCCTATCCGCGTGATGGTCGTGGATGACGCCGTCGTGGTTCGCGGGCTGGTGTCGCGCTGGGTGGACGCCGAGCCGGATCTGAAGATCGTCGCCTCGCTGCGCACGGGCCAGGATGCGCTCGACGAGCTGGAACGCGCCGATCCGGAAGTGGTCCTGCTCGATGTGGAGATGCCGGTGCTCGACGGCATCGCGGCGCTGCCGCTGCTGCTGCAAAGACGCTCCAATCTCGCGGTGATCATGGTTTCCACCGTCACCCGGCGTAATGCCGAGGTGACGCTGAAGGCACTGACGCTGGGCGCCGCGGATTATGTCTCGAAGCCGGAAACCAACCACGAAGTCACCACATCCGAAACCTTTCGCCACGAGCTGATCGAGAAGATCCGCAATATCGGGTGGCGCCGGCGCGGGCGCAAATTCCTGCCCTCCAGCCCGAGCCCGGTCGCGCCGGCTGCGCGGCCGCGCAAGACCTTCACCGTGGAAGGCGCCCTGCCGGAAGGCAATGTGCATGCGCTGGCGGCGCTGCAGCCGCAGGCGGAGATCAAGTTACGGCCGCTGGCGGCGAGCGCACCCCGCGTTTTGCTGATCGGCGCGTCGACCGGTGGACCGCAGGCGCTCCACACAGTGTTGGCCGCTCTTGGCGGCGTGATCGACCGCGCGCCAGTGCTGATCACCCAGCACATGCCGCCGACCTTCACCACCATCCTGTCCGAACACCTGACGCGGGTTAGCGGAAGGCCGGCGCACGAGGCCAGGCACGGCGAGCCGATCCTTGCCGGCAATATCTATATCGCGCCGGGCGGCCGCCACATGCGCGTCGCGCGCATCGAGGGAACCGCGGTGGCGCAGATCGACAACGGGCCGCCGGTGAATTTCTGTAAACCCGCGGTCGACCCGCTCTTTGCGTCCGCCGCCAAGGTCTGGGGCGGCTGGAATCTCGCCGTTATTCTCACCGGCATGGGCTCGGACGGCACCGAGGGCGCCGCCGAAATCGTTGCCGCTGGCGGCAACGTATTGGCGCAGGACGAAGCCACCAGCGTGGTCTGGGGAATGCCGGGCTCGGTGGCGTATGCCGGCCATTGTGCCGCCGTGCTGCCGCTCGAGCGGATTGCCGGGAAAATCACTCGCCTGTTCTGTGGAGACCGGCAGTGAACCCGGCCGACTATGACTTCCTGCGCAGGCTGCTGAAAGAGCGCTCCGGGCTCGTGCTGGGCGGGGACAAGCAGTATCTCGTGGAAAGCCGGCTCTTGCCGGTATCGCGCCGCGTCGGCGTGGCCGGCCTCAACGGACTGATGGAAAAGCTCCGCCGGCCCGAAAACGAAGCGCTGATCGTCCAGGTGGTCGAAGCCATGGCCACCAACGAATCGCTGTTCTTCCGGGACAAAATACCGTTCGACCAGTTCCGCGACACCATCATGCCGGCGCTGCTGGTCTCGCGCGCCGACCAGCGCCACATCCGCATCTGGTGCGCGGCTGCCTCCACCGGGCAGGAGCCTTACTCACTGGCCATGGCGTTGAGGGAGATTGGCCCCGCGCTCGCCGGCTGGCGTGTCGAGATCTTGGGAACCGACTTCTCACTCGAGGTCCTGGAAAAGGCCAAGGCCGGAATTTACAGCCAGTTCGAGGTGCAGCGCGGGTTGCCGATTCAAATGCTGGTGAAATATTTCACCCAGGTCGGCGAGATGTGGCAGATCGCGCCGGAGATCCGCGCCATGGTGCGGTTCCGCCAGGTCAACCTGCTGCAGGATTGCTCCCATCTCGGCATCTTCGACGTGGTGTTCTGCCGCAACGTGCTGATCTATTTCGACCAGCAGACCAAGGCCGAAGTGCTGGAGCGTATCGCGCGAGTGATCGGGACCGACGGCTATCTGGTGCTCGGCGCGGCGGAAACTGTGGTCGGGCTCACCAGCAGCTTCCGCCCGATCCCGGACAAGCGCGCGCTTTACGGACCCAACCCCGCGCACCTGCGCGCATCGGCGACAGCGTCAGCCGGGTTGCGGCGCCCTGTCGCGGCGGTCGGCAGCGCGCGCTGAGCGCCAAAGCCGCCTTGCCGCAAACAAAAGCCCCGCCGTGAGGCGGGGCTGAAGTCAGGAGGAGGGAGCCCGCAGGCTCCGGGAACAACCGCTGTCAGGCGGCGGAAATCTTGGCTTCCTCGTCGCTCGGCTCGCGCAGCACATAGCCGCGGCCCCCGACCGTCTCGATGTAGTTCGTGCCGCTGGAGGCATTCGCCAGCTTCTTGCGCAGCTTGCAGATGAAGACGTCGATGATCTTCAGCTCCGGCTCGTCCATGCCGCCGTAGAGATGATTGAGGAACATCTCCTTGGTGAGCGTGGTGCCTTTGCGCAGCGAAAGCAGCTCGAGCATCTGGTATTCCTTGCCGGTCAGATGCACGCGGGCGCCGTTCACTTCCACCGTCTTGGTGTCCAGGTTGACCACCAGGTCGCCGGTCTGGATGACCGACTGGGCATGGCCCTTGGAGCGGCGCACGATGGCGTGGATGCGCGCGACCAGCTCGTCTTTGTGGAATGGCTTGGTCATGTAGTCGTCGGCGCCGAAGCCGAGACCCCTGACCTTGTCCTCGATGCCGGCGAGGCCGGAGAGGATCAGGATCGGTGTTTTGACCTTCGAGACCCGCAAGGAGCGCAGCACCTCGAAGCCCGACATGTCCGGCAGGTTCAGGTCCAGCAGGATGATGTCGTAATCGTAGAGTTTCCCGAGATCGACGCCTTCTTCGCCCAGATCGGTCGTGTAGACGTTGAAACTCTCGGATTTCAGCATCAGCTCGATTGACTGAGCGGTGGCGCTGTCGTCCTCAATCAGCAATACGCGCATGCCAATCCCCTTCCTCGCTGTTCTGGCTCAGGTCGGCACGCCGCAGTGGCGGCCCGTGAAACGCCTTGAAACAAACTGATTCGTAACACTAACGGAACATGGTTAACAAAACCTGATTCCTCTATGCAAGCATCCGCTGGGCAAAATCCCCCGAATCGCCCTAAGATATTGCACAAGAGCAGTTTTTTCTCCATGTCGTCGTTCATGTTTCGCTTTAGGAGTTAAGCCCAAGCGACTCTTACGACTCGCCCCTTGTTAGGAATTGGGGCGAGGATTGCCTCAAGTTCAAAGAACGGTGACGCAATGATTAACGACGCGGGTAAACAGCAGGTTAAAGAAGCAGGTTGTTCGGTAAGCCTAAGCGAAGGTGAACAACATGCTGGCGCTCCCGCGCAGGCGGGGCCCATACGCCGTGTTCCCTCTATAGCGCAGGGGTTATGGGTCCCCGCCTGCGCGGGGACGACCGGTAAAATGAAAGCGCTGGCCGAACAAATTGTCGAACTAGACGGCGTCGAGATCTATGGCCGCGTCGTCGGCGTGAGGGGTCTGATGGTCGAAGCGGCGGGGCCGATCCACGCCATGAGCGTCGGCGCGCGCGTCATCATCGAAGGCGGAGCGGGTAAGAACATACCCTGCGAGGTCGTGGGCTTCTCCGGAGCGAACGCGCTGTTGATGCCCTTCGCCGCGCTGGAAGGCGTGCGCCGTGGCTGCCGCGCGATCGTAACCTCAGTGGCGGGATCGGTGCGGCCATCGGAAGGCTGGCTCGGCCGCGTGCTCAATGCCATGGGCGAGCCGATCGACGGCAAGGGCCCGCTGCCCGCCGGACATTCTCCGTATCCTTTCCGCAATTCGCCGCCGCCGGCGCATGCGCGCCAGCGTGTCGGTGCGCCGCTCGATCTTGGCGTGCGGGCGCTCAACACTTTCATCACCTGCTGCCGTGGTCAGCGCATGGGCATTTTCGCCGGGTCCGGCGTGGGCAAATCGGTGCTGCTGTCGATGCTGGCGCGCAACGTGGCCGCAGACGTTTCCGTCATCGGCCTGGTCGGCGAGCGGGGCCGCGAGGTGCAGGAATTCCTGCAGGACGATCTTGGCGCCGATGGCCTCGCGCGTTCGGTGGTGGTGGTGTCCACCTCCGACGAACCGGCTTTGATGCGGCGCCAGGCGGCTTATCTCACCCTCGCCATCGCGGAATATTTTCGCGACGAAGCAAAGGATGTGCTGGTGCTGATGGACTCCGTGACGCGCTTCGCCATGGCACAGCGCGAGATCGGTCTCTCCGCGGGCGAACCGCCGACGGCCAAAGGCTACACGCCGACCGTCTTCACCGAGTTGCCGCGATTGCTTGAGCGCGCCGGGCCGGGCACCGACGTCGGCACCATCACCGGACTGTTCACGGTGCTGGTGGACGGTGACGATCTCAATGAGCCGATCGCCGATGCGGTGCGCGGCATCCTCGACGGTCATATCGTGATGGAGCGGGCGATCGCCGAGCGCGGGCGCTACCCGGCGATCAATGTGCTGAAGTCGGTGTCGCGCACCATGCCGCGGGCGGCGGAGCCGGCGTATTTGCCTACCATCACCCGCGCCCGCCAGGTCATGGCCACCTACGCCGACATGGAAGAGCTGATCCGGCTGGGCGCCTACCGGCCGGGCTCCAGCGCCGAGGTGGATGAGGCCATCCAATTGCACAAGCCGCTGGAGGCCTTTTTGGCCCAGGGTAAGGAAGAAGCAACCCGAATAGGCGAGGGTTATCAGCGCCTGGAGCAAATCCTTGGGGCTTTGGAAACACAAAACTAACGTTATCGGGCCACAATGGCACGGTTAAGAGCGCTTCGGTGGCTGGGCCTGGTGCGGCCCGTCCGCCGCGATCGCGACTTCAGGGAGTAAGAGTCGATGAAGTCCCGTGATACGCTTATTCGGCTGAAGAAATTTCAGGTCGACGAGAAACGCCGCAAGGTCGCGCAGATCGAAAGCATGATCGCGGATTTCGACCGGATGGCGGTCGACCTTGAGCGCGAGATCCGCGTCGAGCAGGAGCGCGCCGGCATTCATGATCCCGGGCATTTTGCCTATCCCACTTATGCCAAGGCCGCGATCCAGCGGCGCGAGAACATCAAGCGCTCGGCGGACGAATTGAAGGTGCAGCTCGATGCCGCCAAGGATGCGTTGGCGGACGCCTTCGAAGAATTGAAGAAGGTGGAGTTGCTCGACGAACGCGACCAGATGCGCGAGCGTGCCGCCGAGGAGGCGCAGGAACGCGCCGACCTCGACAGTATCGGATTGATGCGCAGCCGCACCTCCGTCCCGCTGGCCTGACTTTTTCGCGGATTGTTGCGGTACCTAAAAAAATTCGCGCGCCACTCGGGCGCGCGAAGTGTGGACAAACTATTTGAACCTACAATCAACGCACCGTCGAAATTTCCCGATCGCCCACCACCACGGGCTGGCCGGCCCGAATGATCGGCACCAGTTCCTGCCTGCCCGCAGTAGCGACGTCGGGCGTGATCGCGGTATCGCGGGCGGCAATGCCCACACCGGCGACCACGGTAGCGCCGATAAGTGCCACCACCACGATTTTGAGGTGGGTGAGGCGGTCGGCGCCATAAATCGAATGATTCATAAGGTCCTCCCGGAATTCCGGGCAACGTTCCACGCCTGCTCTTTCGGAGCAGCCGCAGCTCCGGTTACTGCAATGGACGGGCGTATAACGTGATTGGCAGGCGGAAGTTCCGGCTCACGCAGAGGTGATTGGACGCGGAAAATCCTGAAACCGGGGGCGCTGGCGGCGAATTTCTCTGTCGAACAGGGGGGTTAGTGGCCGCCGCCGTCCGGGCCACGTTCGCCGCCGCCGGCGGCATAACCACCGCCTCCGCCGTCACCATGCTTGGCGGCGGTGAACCTCGGCTCCTGGCCGGAGGCGAAGATCAGAAAGGCCGCCATCAGCAGCCCAACGCCAATTCCCAAAATCCATTGGTGCATGGTCATTGCGACATCATACAGGCCAATCATTGATCAAATATTGCCCACGGTCTTCAGGCGGGCACGGGGATGAATTTCCGCCTGCGACATGACCGCGGTCTGCGCCCGGAAGCGTTCGACGATTCCGCGCACGAAGGGCCGGATCGCCGCCGACGTCACCAGCACCGGCGCCTCGCCCGCACGCGCGGCTTCCTCGAAACGCTCGCGCACCAGATTGATGAATTCCGTGAGCTTGGACGGCTGCATGGCCAGGCTGCGTTCGTCGCCCTGGCCAATAATGGATTCGGCGAAGGTCTGCTCCCATTTGGCGGTGAGTGCGATGAGCGGCAGGTAGCCGGACGGCGATGAGTATTGCGCGCAGAGCTGGCGCGCCAATCGCGTGCGCACATGCTCGGCGAGAACATTGGGATGGCGCGTGAACGACAAGCCGTCCGCGATACCTTCCAGGATGGTGGCGAGATCGCGGATCGACACGCGTTCGGCCAGCAGCAATTGCAGCACGCGCTGGATGCCGGACATGCTGATCTGTGCCGGAGCAATGTCCTTGACCAGCTCGGTCTGCTCCTTCGGCAGATCCTTGAGGAGCTTTTGTACTTCCGAATAGGACAGCAGTTCCGACACGTTGCTCTTCAGCAGCTCGGTAAGATGGGTCGAAAGCACGGTGGCGGCGTCCACGACCGTCAGGCTCTTCAATGACGCTTCTTCCTTCAGCGACGCGTCGACCCAGGTCGCCGGCAAGCCGAATGTCGGCTCGGTGGTATGGATGCCGGGGAAATCCACCTGTCCGCCGGTGGGATCCATGACCATGAACTGGCCCGGCCAGATGCGCCCCATGCCGGCGTCCACTTCCTTGATCTTGATGACGTAGCTGTTGGCCTCGAGCTGCACATTGTCCAGGATGCGCACCGCCGGCATCACAAAGCCCATCTCGACCGCGAGCGAGCGGCGCAGCGCCTTGATCTGCTCGGTCAGGCGGTCGGTGCCGTCGGGCGAATTGACCAGCGGCAGAAGCGCATAGCCGAGCTCGATCTTCAGGTCGTCGATCTTCAGCGAGGCGGAAATCGGCTCTTCCGCCGGTGTGGCGCTGGTTGCCGCGTCCGCCTTCAGCGCATCCGCCGCCTGCTGTTTGATCTGGCGCTTGTCAAACATCAGCGCCAAGGCGCATGCGCCGCCGCCCAGAATAAGGAAAGGCAGCATCGGGATGCCGGGGAGGAGCGACATCACGATCATCACGCCGCCGGACATGCCGAGCGCCTTGGGATAGCCGGACAATTGCTTGATCAGGGCCTGGTCGGCGGCGCCGGAAATGCCCGCCTTGGCGACGAGCAGGCCGGCCGCGGTGGAAACGATCAGCGCCGGCACCTGCGTCACCAGCCCGTCGCCGACGGTGAGCAGGGTATAGGTGCGCGCGGCTTCCGTGAAAGACATGCCTTGCTGGGCGATGCCGATGATCATGCCGCCGATCACGTTGATGAAGACCACCAGCAGGCCGGCGATGGCGTCGCCGCGCACGAATTTCGAGGCGCCGTCCATCGCGCCGAAGAAGCCGCCTTCGTCTTCCAGGATCTTGCGCCGCTTGCGTGCCTCCTGTTCGTCGATCATGCCGGCGGAAAGGTCGGCATCGATCGCCATCTGCTTGCCCGGCATGGCATCGAGGTGAAAACGCGCGGCCACTTCGGCGATGCGGCCGGAGCCCTTGGTGATGACGACGAAATTCACGATCACCAGGATGGTGAAAACGATGATCCCGATGACGAAATTGCCGGCCATCACGAAATTGCCGAAGGCCTCGATGACGTGGCCGGCGGCGGATGTTCCCTCATGGCCGTGAGCCAGGATCAATCGCGTGGACGCCAGATTGAGCGCCAGCCGCAGCATGGTCGCGATCAGCAGCACGGTCGGAAAGGAGGAGAATTCCAGCGGCGTGTGAATGAACAGCGCCGTCATCAGGATCAGCACCGAGATGATGATCGAAATGGCAAGGCAGATGTCGAGCAATACCGGCGGCAGCGGCAGGATGAGCACCACCAGGATGGTCATGACCCCGACGGCGAGCGCGAGATCGCCGCGCTTGAACATGGCGCCCAGGTCGCCGAAGCTGGGCAGCCCGAGGCTGAAGCGGGGGCCGCCTGCCTCCGGAGCCGCGTCGTGGCCGAGAGCGGTGCCCGCGTCGCGGCGCTGCCGGTCGCGCGTAGCGGTCGGCTGCCGTGCAGCGGTCAAACCGCTCGGGCGAATGGAAGGAAGTGTAGCCGCGTCCAAGATCGTCCCCGACTCGCAGGTATGCGAGTGCTCCCCTGGGCAAGATTTGCCCAGTTTATGGTTAGCGGTTGGTTAACGTCGGTAGCCTGCGGCCGATATTCGAAGGGGTTTGGCAAAAAAATTCCTTGGCGTCGGGGCCGCCTGGAGCGCTGGCGCCACGCCGTTCCGCAAAAAAAGCCCGCCGCGGGGCAGCGGCGGGCCGTCGGACAACCGGCGGGTTGTCGGAGGAGATGTGCCGGTCGATCCGCGCTGGAGCGTTTTGCCGAACGCGTTCCGCGGCGTCAGGTCGGAAGTAGCACGCTGTCCACCACGTGGATCACGCCATTCGACTGGAACACGTTCTGGATCGTGATGGTCGAACGGTTACCCTTGCTGTCCCAGACGGTAATGGTGTTGCCCTCGGCGGCGACGGTGAGCTCTTCGCCCTGCACCGTTTTGATCTTGTGCTGCCCGCCGTTTTTCTTGGCCGCTTCCATCAGGTCCTTGGCGCTGAGCCGGCCAGCCACGACGTGGTAGGTCAGCACGCCGGTGAGCTTCGCCTTGTTCTCCGGCTTCAGCAGCGTTTCGACGGTGCCTTTCGGCAGCTTTTCGAACGCCTTGTTGGTGGGCGCGAAGACGGTGAAGGGGCCGGCGCCCTGCAACGTGTCGACCAGACCGGCTGCCTTGACCGCCGCCACCAGCGTGGTGTGATCCTTGGAATTGACGGCATTCTGGATGATGTTCTTCGAGCCGTACATCGGCGCGCCGCCGACGGTGACGGGCTTGTCGCTCATCATGGCATCGTTCTTCATCTGCGCGAGACCGGGGCTGGCGGCACCGAAGCCGATCACGATGGCGCCCGCGGCGACGGCGGAAAGTGCGGTGATGCGAGAGAGTGTCATGTGCTTCTCCTGTAGCTCTGGTTGATCCCCTGAACGGGATTGCGCCTGGAGCTACGGAGCGGCCGGCCAAAGGATGCAGGCCGAGTTACAAATTTGTCAGCGCGCCGCTGGCGATCACCGGCCCGGTGGGGGCTCCGGTGGGGGAGCCGCCCTGCGGCTCGAGCGACACCGCAAGCGCGGCATTCGCGGTCACCCGACCGGCCAGGTCCGCCGGCACGGTGATGCGCACCGGCCGCCCGGCTTCGATGAGGCCGAGCGAGCGGGGCTGATCGCCTGGCGCGATCAGCCACAGCTCGAGCGCCCGCTGGTCCACGTTGGTCAGGGAGGCGGGAATGATGGTAATGGCCCTGCGGCCGGATTCGACGGTGGCGAGAAAACCGGTCCGCCCGCTGGCATCGAGCGTCGCCACGAGCGGCGCGCGCGACGGCGCGACGGCGACATAAACCACGGCCAGACTTGCTGCCGCCAGCGCAGCAGAGGCGGCGGCCGACCAGCGCCAGAACCAAAGACTGGTCCAGAGATTGGCGGGTCGACGGGTCGGCGCCAGGGCGGCATCGATGCGGCCCCACAGGCGTTCCGGCGGTGGCACCGGCGTCACCTCATTGGCGAGCCCGCCTAGGCGCTCTTCCCAAAAGGCCACTTCGGCGGCGAAAGCCGGATCTTCCGTCAGCCGCCGCTCGGCCGCGCGCCGCTGCCCGGCATCGAGCACGCCCAGCACGTATTCGGCGGCCAGGGACTGGCGGCCGTCGCCGGTGATGGTGGGATCGTCGCTCATGTTTCCAGACAAGCTCTCAGCTTCAGCAGGCTGCGGCGGATCATGCTCTTCATCGTGCCCAGCGGAATCCCGGCGCGATTCGCCAGTTCTTCATAGGTTGCGCCGTCCAGGAAAGCCGAGCGGATAGCTGCCGCCTGCCGCTCTTCCAATTGGCCGAGGCAATCCCGCAGCCGTTGCTGCTGCTCGCCTTTCTCCATCAACGCGGCGGCGTCCGGATTAGGGTCGGAGATCTCATGCGCCGCCTCGATCGGTGCCTGGCGCGCGACGGCCGCCGAACGCAGGCGGTCGATGCAGCGGTTGCGCGCGATCGCCACCAGCCAGGTGATCGGACTTGCCCGCGAAGCATCAAAACTGGCGGCCCGCCGCCATACGGCGAGATAAACGTCCTGCAACACGTCTTCGGCCTCGCGTCTGTCGCCTAATATACGAAGGCAGACGCCAAAAAGCTTCGCCGACGTGTCCTGATAGACCAACCTCAGCGCCGCGCGATCGCCGGCGGCCACGCGCGCTAGCGCGGCGGCAAGCTGGCTGCGGAGAGCATCGGCATCCATGCGGTCAGGCCCGGTGGAATGCGCGGGATGTGAACACATCCCGCGCGTGGAGTCATCCGAGCCTAGATACGAGTCAGCGCCGCCTCCAGACTTCCCCCCAGCGCGGGTTGTTGGCGGCGGTCCAGACGTTTGGCGCATTCGCCTTATTGCGCCGCATTGGCCCGCTGGTCCTGCCCGGCAGGACGGGCGCGGCGGATCGCGCCTATCACGGATCGAGCGCGGGAAAGCGGTGGCTTCCGTCCTCTGCCAAAGGCAAGGGCTCAACGCGCGTCACCAGGGCAAGATCGAGCGGACCATAGAGATGCGGGAACAGCGCGCCGTCCCGGGCCGGCTCCCATGCCAGGGACGCGCCAAGGTTCGCGGCTTCCACGCGCACCAGCAGCAAATCGTCTTGGCCGGAGAAGTGCTTGGCCGCGGTTTCGATCACTTGTGCGGCGGTGGAGAAATGGATGAAACCGTCGTGCCGGTCGACCGGTGAGCCGTCGAAGCGGCCTGCGCGTTCGGCCTCCCGCCACAGCGCAGCAGGTACAATCTTGTAGAGCGTCGGCACGCGGCCTGATTAAGCCGCGCCGCGCATCTCGCCGCCGCCCGGCGGCGGCACCGGCGTGCCGTCCGCGACATACTCATTGAGCTTGTTGCGAAGCGTGCGGATCGAGATGCCCAGGATATTCGCCGCATGCGTGCGGTTGCCGAGGCAGTGCCGCAGCGTCTCCAGGATCAGGTCGCGCTCCACCTCCGCCACGGTGCGGCCGACAAGGTTGCGGGTAACCTGCTCGGCGGCGAGCGCCGCATGCGCCACTGCCGGCGTCCGGCTTTGATCGATCCGCGTGCCATCCGGCGTCAGCAGGCCGTCGGCGCCGATCTCCTCACCTCCCGCGAGCAGAACCGCGCGGTGCAAGGTATTTTCCAGCTCGCGCACGTTGCCCGGCCAGCGGTTGGCGACCAGCGCCCGGCGTGCTTCCGCCGACAGCGGCCGCAGCGGCATGCCGTTGGCATCGGCATATTTTTTGATGAAATACTGGGCGAGCTCGATGATATCGGCGGGCCGCTCCCGCAGCGGCGGAATCTTCAGGTTGACCACGTTGAGCCGGAACAGCAGGTCCTCTCGGAAGCTGCCGTCACGCACCGCCAGCGTGAGATCGCGGTTGGACGTCGCCAGGATGCGAATATCCACCGCCACCGGCCGGGTCCCGCCGACCCGGTCGATCACGCGCTCCTGGATGGCGCGCAGCAGCTTGGCCTGCAGGCGGGCATCCATTTCGGAAATCTCGTCCAGCAGCAGCGTGCCGCCGCTCGCTTCCTCGAATTTTCCGATGCGGCGGGCAACCGCGCCGGTGAAGGCGCCTTTCTCATGGCCGAATAATTCGGATTCCAGCAGGTGTTCGGGGATCGCCGCGCAATTGATCGAGATGAAGGGCTTGTTGGCGCGATGCGAGCGCATATGGACGTAGCGCGCCAGCACCTCCTTGCCCGTGCCGGATTCGCCGGTGATCAATACCGAAGCGTCGGAGGTCGCGATCTGCTGCGCCAGCTTGACCACCCGCGCCATCGCCTCGTCGCGATAGATCAGCTCGCGGCTGTCGTTGGCCACGGCCGCCAGCACGGCGGCGATCAGCTCAGGATCGGGCGGCAGCGGGATGTATTCCTTGGCGCCGGCATGAATGGCCGCCACGGCAGCGCGGGCGTTGTTGTCGATGCCGCAGGCGACGATCGGCACCACGATATGCTCCGCCTCCAGCCGCTGTACCAGGTCGCGGATGTCCAGCGCGACCTCGACCATCATCAGGTCGGCGCCGCGGCCGCGCACCACCGCCATCGCCTGCTCGATGTTTTCGGCGTGGGTGACGCTGGCGCCCTTGTCCATTGCCATCTTCGTGGCGACGGTGAGCTGGCCTCTGAGAGTGCCGACGATCAGCAGACGCATGGTCTTATTCCTTCAGATTGAGCAGCAGCGGAGGCAATGATCAGTTCCGTTCCGCCTTGATGATTTCCGTCATGGTCACGCCGAGCTTTTCTTCCACCAATACGACCTCGCCGCGGGCGACCAGGCGATTATTGACGTAAATGTCGATCGCTTCACCCACCTTGCGATCAAGCTCGAGCACGGCGCCCGGCCCCAGCTTCAGCAGCGCGCCGACATCCATGCGGGCGCGGCCGAGCACGGCCGATACCTGCACCGGCACGTCGAACACCGCTTCGAGGTCCGAAGCGCTGCGCGTGACCGAATCCGGATCCGCATTTACGGTGAGTGGGTTATCTTCAGGCAAGGGCTGCATGCTGCTGCTCTTTTCCAGATCGGGCAGCGGGACTTGGCTGTCGGTGTCGCTCATGATGCAGACCTTCCAGGATGATCGTGAGGAATCGCGGCTGCCGTTCGCGCCGCGATATAACGGTTGACCGCTTCGACGATGGCCACCTCGGCGGCCGCGCGGTCGCGGGTGATGCCTCCGTCGGCCCATTCAATCCGGCAATCGCCGGCCGCTATGTCGGGCTCCGCCAGCACCACCAGCCGGCCCTCGAAGCCGCTGGAGCGCAGGATCTCCTCCAGCCGTTCGCGCGTAGCGGCGTACAGGCTGTCGTTGACGCGTACGACCACATGCGGCGCGGCGACGATCTGGCGGAAGCAATCACGGGCGAGCGCTGCGATCTCAGCCAGCGGCTCTTGCGCAATCAGGGCCGGCGCCAGCTTGCGCCCGACCGCCACGGCGACTTGCACGGCCTCCGCTTCCAGCTTCGCTTCCACCGCGTGCAATGCCTGATCGAGGCCGGCGAAAGCACTCGCAAGACGTTCCAGCGCCAAAGCCGTCAGACGGCCGGAGTCGGTAAGCGCCTGCGCTTCCGCCACCGCGATGCCGTTGCGATAGCCGGTGGCCTCGGCCTCCGCCAGCTTGGCTTGATGCTCGGCCAGCGTGACCCCCGGCTTGCTTTCACCGCCGCCGAAATCGAGATCGAAGAGATATTTGGCGCCGGCGCGCATCAGTAGATCAACTCCTCGTCGGCGCGCGTTTTAGCGATCATGATTTCGCCTTTGGCGGCCAGATCCTTGGCGAGATTGACCAGCACGGCTTGTGCCTCGTCGACGTCGCGCAGCCGCACCGGGCCGAGCGCCTGC
Organism: Xanthobacteraceae bacterium; assembly: GCA_035699705.1. Lineage (GTDB taxonomy): Bacteria > Pseudomonadota > Alphaproteobacteria > Rhizobiales > Xanthobacteraceae > CANKHA01. Next base: position 18,041 of record DASSPI010000079.1, on the reverse strand, counting down.
ATGTCGTCCACGAGCATCTTGGCGGCGCGCGTCGACATGTTGCTCAGGAAGAACTGGCGTACCGCTTCGGAGGCGCCCTTCAGCGCGACGCCGAGCTTGTCCTTGTCGATGTGACGCATCAAAGTCTGCGCCGAGCCGGTATCGAGCTTGACCAGATCGTCGAAGGTGAACATCAGCGCCTTGATGCGCTCGGCGGCTTCGCGGTTGTCTTCCTCCAGCGAGGTGAGAAAGCGCGTTTCGGTCTGCCGGTCGAAATTGTTGAAAATCTCCGCCATCACCTCATGCGCATCGCGGCGGCGGGTCTGCGACAGGTTCGACATGAATTCGGTGCGCAGCGTCTGTTCGACGCGCTCGATCACTTCCTTCTGCACCGCCTCCATCTTCAGCATGCGGTTGACCACGTCGAGCGCCAAGTCTTCCGGCAGGATGGCGAGCACGCGGGCGGCGTGCTCCGGCTTCAGCTTGGACAGAACGACCGCGACGGTCTGCGGATATTCATTCTTCAGATAATTGGCGAGTACCTCTTCCTGCACGTTGGAGAGCTTCTCCCACATGTTGCGGCCGGCCGGGCCGCGGATTTCGTCCATGATGCCGCCGACCCGCTCGGGCGGCAGGTATTGCTGCAGCAGGCGCTCGGTGGAGTCGTAATTGCCCATCAGCGCGCCGGAGGCCGACATGCGCGAGACGAATTCCAGCAGCAGGCTTTCCACCGAAGAAGCTTCGACCGTGCCGATCGTCGACATGACGATGGAGAGCTCGCGCAGTTCGTCGTCGTCGAGCATGCTCCAGATTTTCCCGCCGTATTGTTCACCCAGCGCCAGCATCAGCACCGCGGCGCGTTCCGGGCCGGTAAGCTGGCGCGTGGCCGCGGTGGCTTGCGCCTGCGCTTGACGGCTGGCGAGCGTCGCCACCAGCGCGGCGATTTCATTGGAACTTTGCGATTTGTGTGCTGCTGCGGCCATGGTTCAAAAATCACGCTGCGCTGTCATGCAGCCATTGACGGATGATCGAGACGGTTTCGTTCGGGTTCTTGTCGGCAAGCTCACCTACCTTCTGCACGGATTGGGCATGCACCTGGCCCTGCACCTGGGCGATATCGATCATCTTGGCGGTATGGCTCGGCACCGCCTTGAGATCCTCGGTATCGACCTGGGCGATGGCGGCCTGCACGTCGGCGGTCAGCGGACTGCCCGCGGCCGCGGCACCGGCCACGGCGGCGGCCAGCAAGGCCGCATTGCCGGGCGTGGCGGCTTGCTCGGATGACAGCATGCGGCGCACCAGCGGCCGCACCACCAGCAGCAGGACGATCAATCCGAGCAAGGCCATGACGGCCAGCTCGACGCCGCGCAGGAGGTCTTCCTTGGTGAACTGGAACATCGCCATCACGCCTGCCGGCTCCGGCATCGCGCTGGGCGGTGCGTCCGCGAAGCGCAGGTTGACCACTTCCACCTGGTCGCCGCGCTTCTGGTCGAATCCGATGGCTGAACGCACGAGCGCGGAGATGCGGTCGATCTCTTCTTTTTCGCGCGGCTGGTAAGCGATTTCGCCCTTGTCGTTCTTGTTGTAAACGCCGTCGACCAGCACCGCGACAGAGATGCGGTTGACGCGGCCGGATTCGGTCACTTCTGTTTTGGTGGTGCGCGAAATCTCGTAATTGATGGTTTCCTCGGCCTTGCGGTTCTGGTCGCGCGGAGTCGTCGTCGTCGGCTCGGCGCCGCGTTGCCCGCCGGGCAATTCATTGGCGACGGTGACCTGGCCCTCCTTGCCGTCGCTGGTGGAAGAGGTCTCTTCCCGCGTCTGGCTTGAACGTATTACGCGCCCTTCCGGATCGAATCGGTCGGATGTCTGCGTGATGCGATTGAGATCAAAGTCCGCCGTGAGCTGCACGCGGGCGCGGCCGGGACCGACAACGGAGGTGACGATATTTTCCACCTGCTCGCGCAACCGCCGCTCGAATGCGCTTTTGCGCTCGTCGGCGCCGATGCCAGCGGTATTGTCGGAGGCGGCGCCGTCAGCCAAAAGCCGGCCCGCTTCGTCGATGATCGACACGCGTTCCGGCTTCAGCCCGTTGACCGCGGAGGCAACCAGGTGCCGGATCGCCCGCACCTGCTGGGCTTCCAGCATGCCGCGCACTTTCAGAACGATCGAGGCGGTGGGCTCGGCTTTTTCCCGCGAAAACAGGGGGCGTTCGGGCAGCACCAGATGCACGCGCGCCGCCTGCACGCGTTCGATGGCGCGAATGGTACGCGCCAGCTCGCCTTCGAGCGCGCGCAGATGATTGATGTTCTGGACAAAGCTGGTGGCGCCGAGCGCATCGCTCTTGTCGAAAATCTCGTAACCGACCCCGCCGCCCTTGGGCAGACCTGATTCGGCCAGCTTCATGCGCAGCCGCGGGACCAGCTCCTTCGGCACCAGGACAACGGCCCCGTCGTTGCGCATGTCATAGGGGATGCCCTGGCGCTCCAGGTCCTTGATGATGGCAGAGGAGTCCTCGAAGCTGAGGTCGGTGAAAAGGGTGGTCATCTGCGGGGCGGTCACCCGCAGGATCAGGAAGGCGAAAAACCCCACGAGGGCGACGGTAACCGCGCCCATGGCCGCGATGCGCGGGGCACCGAGCGATCGGATGAACTCGATGAGGGATTGCACGAAGGTCCTTGCCTCGGAATCGGCAGCGCGATTTGCGCTACCCGGCAAGAATTGCCCGGTGCATGGTTACCAGCCGGTTAACGCGACCTGTAAAAGCGGAACAGGCGCGCGCTTTCGCCGCCGGCAAACGAGTTCCGGGCGCACGAAATCGATCGGAGCAATGGAAAGCTTACGGGCGATACTGCTGGATGCGGGTGGTGCGCAGACCGGCCAGGCCATGCTGGTCGATCGAGTATTGCCAGGAAAGAAATTCTTCAACTGTGAGGGTGTAGCGACCGCAGGCCTCTTCCAGCGAAAGCAATCCACCACGCACGGCGGCGACCACCTCCGCCTTGCGGCGAATGACCCAGCGCTTAGTCCCCGGTGCCGGAAGATCCGCGATCGTCAGGGGACTGCCATCGGGCCCGATGACGTACTTCACCCTCGGGCGATGGGTTTCTGTCATTGGTACACTCACAAACTCGACTGACTACAAGCCGCAAATGTAGCGGTGGCGGCTTAAAAATTGCCTAAGCCCTACGATTCAATTGGGAAATATTCCCGACATCCCCCCGCAAGCCCGGTTTTCCCCGCCGTTGCTGACTTTCCGGCTGTCACCGTCCCGGCGTGAACGAGCGGATATTTACGATTTGGCTACAAATGGCGGCTTTTCGCGGGCTTTAATTCTATGGCTGACCGGGTTGCGTCGGCTCAGGGACCGTGAGCACGACGCGCTTGATCTGATCTATCGTGAAACTCAGCTCGCCGATCGTAAGCACCGGCGGGGTCTTGGTGACATCAGCGGAATCCACGATGCCCTGCACGTCAGTGACGATCGCCACGTTCTGGCCGCTTGCGTCTTTGGCTGTGATCGTCATCGTGTAATTGCCCGCAGGCCAGCGCTGGCCATTGGTGCCGCGGCCGTCCCAGACGAAATCCTGCCGGCCCGAATTGATCGAGTAATTGCTCGAAAACGCCGTTTGCCCGGTCGAGTCGCGGATGGTGACGATGGCGCTCGCCGGCTTGGGCGAGCTGAAGGTCCAGACCGTTGTCCCCTCGGCGCCAAGATGAGTGGTAGCGCCGCTGATAAGGACGGTCTTGCCGACGAAATCGAGCGCGGCGGAAGATTGGGTGCTCTTCTGGATGGCGACCAGGGTCTCCAGCTGCTCGTTCGAGCGAAGCTGCTGTTCGACCTGCGCGAATTGTACGAGCTGTTGGGTAAACTGGTTGGTGTCGAGCGGCTCGAGCGGATTCTGGTTCTGCAACTGCGTCGTCAGCAGCCGCAGGAAGGCGGTGAAGTTGCTGGCAATACCGGGGCTCGAAGACAGCCCGCTTGCTGGCGGATTGACGGCGGAATTCGCGAGTGCGGTGGCGGCTATCGCGGCCATGACTTGCTCCTAGACCCGGATGTCGACGCCGCCGCCGAGGCCGGCGAGGCGTCCGTAGTGGCGTTGCATTTCCGACGGCACGAGTTGGTCGTCCAGCACCACGACGCGGGCCATGGCCGGCGTCTCGCGGCCGTGGTTGTGCTGAGAAAAGGCTTGGTCGCGCAGCGAGAATTGCAGACCGCTGTCGGATGTCTTAAGCCCGGCCTGCTGCAGCGTGCGCTCCAGCGCCGGCGCGTCGCGGCGCAAAAGATCCAATGTTTCCACGCGATCCACGCGCAGATGGGTCGTGACCTCGCCATCGCTATCGACGTCGAGACGCACGTCGATGCGGCCAAGCTCGGGCGGATCGAGACGGATCTCGAAGCGGTTCTTGCCGGTCTGCGCCTGGGCGGCGATCTCCACGGCGAGGCCCGCAACCGGAACCGTTGGCGCAGCGCCCGGCTCATGCGACGGAAGATTCGCAGGCTGCGGCGCGGCGGAACCCGCGATCGGCGAAGCGGGGGGCAGCGGGCCGGGATTGGCGCCGATTTCCGGCAACGCCTGCGCCGCCGTCATGCTCGGCGGGACGCCTGGCGGTTCGGTATGGCGCGGCGTGGCATTGGACGCGGTCTCGCCGGAACGCGAGGCCGGCTTCTGCACCGGGGCTTCGAGCTCGGGGCCTGCCGATTGGGATGAAGGCGCGGCCTGTTCCGCCGCCGGCGTCGTTGCCGCTGGCGGGTGTGGCTTCTCGCCCTGTGCCGAACGCGCTACCGCTGCCGGATTAGCGACGGCAGTTGCTCCGTGCGTCCGGGCAGCCGGTGCGGATGGCACAGTGAGTTTCGCTGGCCCCGTGTCCGTCGCTGTACCCGTGTCCTTCGTGGTAACCGGGTTCGTCGCGGTGACGGTGTTCGTCGCAGCGACACGTTCCACGTCGGAAGCGGGGGCCTCCAGGGTCGGACTAGTGGCAGTTGGCGTGTGCGCCTCAGCCGCACCCGGCATTACCGAAACGATGGCTTGCGCTGGGGCTGGCGCAGCACCGGCGGCTTCGACGCTCGCCGGAATGGCCGCGGGTGGGAGCACGACCGCTGCGGGCGGCGCAGGCTGTGCGACGGCAGTCAGATCGGCTGCATCCGCACCGGTTGGCACCGGAAGCAGCGGGGCATCGGTTTCGGATTCCGGTTGCGGCCTATTCGAGATGGCCTGGCTGAGGGTCGGGCCCAATGTGGTGGGATCCAGCCGCGCCGGTGCATCCGGCGTGGCCTGCCCAGGCGGCCTCACAATCGCCAGCACCATCTCTGCTTGGACCTTTGCGACGTCCGTGCCGGGCGCGCTCTCGGGTCGGCCGTCAGGCGGGACGGCTTTGCCTTCGGCCGGAAGCACTTGCGGGGCCAGGGCTTCGGTCGGAGGGGCAGCCGATTCGGGAGCGGGGACTTCGGGCGCCTCGCAGCTTTCCAGCACTTCGGAGAATGGACTCGCGGCCTCGCCCGTACCGGGAGACCGGCTGGCGGCACCCTGGGAATGGGCGGGGGAACGAACAACGCCGGCTTCTGCAACAATCGTGGGCAAGGTAGCCTCCGAACGCGAATATCCACGCAAACAGTTGCAATCCCCGGGCCAGCGCCACGTCCAAAAAATATTGTGCAAAATCATAGTGTTATAGCAAATCTGCCGCGCTGATTTTCGTCCACCGTCGGCAGCGCCTGCAGGGTCGCGGCAAGAACTGCCGGGCAGGGTGAACCCTCGGAATTTTGGCGGCTCACGCGCATTGCGCCGATGCCTTCGCTCCCTATAGTAAGAGTGATGTTGAACAGCCTGGACACCGAGGGGCGGCCACAAGACACGCGCGTGGTCGTTGCCATGTCGGGGGGCGTCGATTCCTCGGTCGTGGCCGCCCTGCTGAAGGCGGAAGGCTACGACGTCGTCGGCGTTACTCTGCAGCTTTACGATCATGGCGCGGCGACCCATCGCAAGGGCGCCTGCTGTGCCGGACAGGATATCCATGACGCACGGCAGGTGGCCGAGCGCATCGGGATTCCGCATTACGTGCTGGATTACGAGACCCGCTTCAAACAGGCGGTCATCGACCGCTTTGCCGAAAGCTACGTGGCGGGCGAGACGCCGGTCCCTTGCGTGGAATGCAATCAGTCGATCAAGTTCCGCGACCTGCTCACCACCGCGCGCGAGCTGGGCGCGCGGGTACTGGCGACGGGCCATTACGTCGCCTCGCGCGCACTGCCGGGTGGCGGGCGCGGGCTTTATCGCGCGCGCGACGTGGAACGCGACCAGAGCTATTTTCTTTTTGCCACCACGGGCGAACAGCTCGATCTGCTGCGCTTTCCGCTCGGCGACCTGACCAAGCCGCAGACGCGGGAGCTGGCGCGCCGCTTCGGTCTTTCGGTCGCGGAAAAGCACGACAGCCAGGACATCTGCTTCGTGCCGACGGGCCGCTACAGCGACGTGATCGAACGCCTGAAGCCCGGCGCGGCCGAGCCGGGCGAGATCATCGATCTGCAAGGCAATGTGCTCGGCACGCATTCCGGGATCATCCATTTCACGGTCGGCCAGCGCCGTGGCCTCGGCGTTGCCACCGGCGCGCCGCTTTACGTGGTGCGGCTCGACGCCGGCACGCGCCGTGTGGTTGTCGGGCCGCGCGAAGCCTTGCGTACTGCGCGCATGCGACTGCGCGACGTGAATTGGCTGGGCGAGGGCAGCCTTGAGCGGGTGCTGGCGGATGAGCGGCTGGAGCTTTTCGTCAAGGTGCGTTCGACCCGGGCGCCGCGTCCGGCTTGGCTGCGGTCCTGCCCCGGCGGAATCGAGATCGAGCTGGTCGACGGCGAGGACGGTGTTTCGCCCGGTCAGGCCTGCGTTTTCTATGATGCCGCCGATGGGCAGGCGCGTGTGCTCGGCGGCGGCTTCATCAAGAGCGCGAGTGCCGCGAGCGCCGCCGTCTCTTTGGCGGAGCCGGTTCCGGCTGTAGCCCGGGGATGACCGGCGTCTTCATCTGCAAGCATTGAGATCAGCGGTGGAATGAGCGATGGGGGCTGAGCTCGACAGGGAGGCGATTGCCAAAGCCTACGCGCGCTGGGCGCCGATCTACGACCATGTCTTCGGCAAAGTGTTCGAGCGCGGGCGTTTGACCGCGATCGAAGCGGCCGAGCGGATCGGCGGGCGTATTCTGGAAGTCGGCGTCGGCACCGGCATCTCGCTTCCGGATTATTCCCGCAGCAACCGCATCGTCGGTATCGATATTTCCGAACCGATGTTGCGCAAGGCCTTGCAGCGCGTGTCCGAGCAGAAGCTCGAGAACGTGGAGGCGCTGGCGGTGATGGACGCGGAGAAGCTGGCGCTGCGCGATGCTTCCTTCGACGTGGTGGTCGCGCAATATGTCATCACGGCCGTCCCAAATCCCGAAGCCACGCTCGACGAATTCGCGCGCGTGCTGCGGCCCGGCGGCGAGATCGTCCTGGTCAATCACATCGGCGCTGAGCAGGGTATGCGCCGCGCCTTCGAGCAGGGCTTCGCCCCGCTGGCGCGCCGGCTCGGCTGGCGCCCGGAATTCCGCTTTGGGCGGCTGGCGACATGGGCCGAGCGCCACGGCGGCGTAAGCGTGGTGGAGCACCGGCCGGTGCCGCCGCTCGGGCATTTTTCGCTGATCCGCTTCCGGCGAGAAGGCGGCAACGGCAAGGTGAAATAGGCCGCGCGCGTCAGGACTTCTGGCTGCCGCCGATATTCTTGCCCACGATGGCGGCGATCAACAGGCCAAAAGCCACCAGCCTTGGAATGTAGAGCAGGCTACGCCCTTCACCCGTTACATCCGAAAGCCCGATCAGCGCCTGATTGAGCGCCAGCAGCAGAAAGGCAAAGCCAAATGTGATGAACAGCGCGTCATGCGTTCTCTTCCAAAAACGGAAGAAGAACAGCGCCGCGATGACGAAGCCCATAGTGATCAGGCCGGAAAGGAAACTGGCGAGAAGCGTGTTCATGGCGTTCTCCTAATCCAGTTCCCAGATGAAGCCGTAGAGCAGGATCAGAACTCCCACCAGCGAAGCAAACAGGCGCGGGATCGAAAGATCGACCGTCGTGATTTCCATCAGGTCCAGCACCACCAGCAAGTTGTTCAGCGCCAGCAGGCCGAAACACATCGCCGCCCATAGCAGCAGCCTGGTCTGCGACCGCGCATAGTGCCGCGCCAGCAGCCAGGCGCAGACTGCGCTTGACGCTAGACACAGCAAATAGACGGTGGGAGCCAGGGCGGACATCAGCATTATTCTCTGAATTTGAACGCGTCGGAAAAGTTCCGCAACTTCTCATTCGGAATCTCGGCAATGGCTTTGGCCAGCCTCATCGGCTTCTGCGCCGACAACGTTGCGATCGCTTGAGCGATTTCCAGATGTGCAGATGACCGCGGTTCGAATCTGAAGGTACCGGGGGTTTGCTCGCGGATGAAGCCGGCAGCATGCAGCCGGTTTATCGCCTGCGCTACCGCCATGGAACTGCTGCGCAGGGCAAGCACGAGGTCTTCGCTGTTCCATCCCTGATGCGAGTGAGTCTCCAGAAATATCAACAACTCGACGGCCCATACGGAGCCGATCTCGGTATGAACAAAGGCAAGCACCTCGTCTTCGTTCAAGGCAGCCTCGCGTCGAGATGGAAGGAAGGAAATGGCAGGCCAGCAACCGAACAGGAATAGGCGGCTAGATAAAGCCGGATCATGCCTGCAGGGAAAGGCGGCAAAAGCTCGCAATAACCCGATTGTGATGCAGCCGGGCGACCTGCCGCTCGAGGCTCATAGTGCGTGAGAGGCAAACATCGCCAACCGGAGTGTGGCGATATGCTCTATTGCCTGAATTGAAGCAGAGTCAGCGAGCCACTAGACTGCCTCGATAAATATCCGCGAAAAGGTGGGAATCTCCATGATCAAAGCGGGTTTGATGCGTTCCTTGGCTGTTGGATTTGCGCTGCTTCTCGGGCAAGCGGGCGGGCAGGCGCAGGATGCCGCAGCATTTTACAAGGGCAAGACGGTCCACTTCATTGTCGGACTCGGTGTCGGCGGCGGATTCGATGCCTACGCGCGCATGATCGCGCCGTATCTCGGCCGCGAATTGGGCGCCACGGTTGTCGTAGAGAACCAGCCGGGAGCGGGTGGTCTGGTCGCGCTGAATCAGATCTATGCGGCAACGCCCGACGGACTGCGCCTGATGATCGTCAACGGCACGCCTGCCGCCTTGGGGCAACTGCTCGGACAGGAGAACCTGCGCTACGATCTCAGCAAGGTTGAGCATCTCGGCGTGATCAGCGCCTATCCCTGGATATGGCTGGCCGGACCGAAAACCGATATCAAAACCGTCGCCGACGCCCTGAAGCCCGGTACGAAGATCCGCTGGGGCGGCACCGGACCAAGCGACGGTCCGGCGGACGGTGCTGCAATCACCTGCGAAGCGCTGCGACTCGATTGCCAGATCGTCCTCGGCTACAAGGGAAGCAGCGATATTGCGCTCGCGATGGAGCGGGGCGAGGTGGACGGGCTTTACCTGTCGGACAGTTCGAGCGCGAACCTTGCAAAGAACGGGCAGGCGCGGCCGGTCGCATCGATGGCGCGCGTGCGTTCGGCCCTGCTGCCGGATGTACCCACCGTATTCGAACAGGCCAAGCTCGCCCCCGAGCAGGAACGTTTGCTGGACTTTCGCGCCGACCTGAATGATCTCGGACGCATTCTTGTCACCACCCCGGGCGTTCCCTCCGACAGGCTGGAATTTCTCCGCGCGGCGGTCAAAAGAGCTCTGTCTGATCCGGCGCTGATCGCGGAAGGCGAGAAAACGCAGCGTTTCGTGAAGTACCAGTCTCCAGACGAAGCATTGGGGCTCACGCGCAAGGTGCTTACCATGGCGACACCGGAGCAGAAAGAACGCCTCCGGGGGATCATCTTCAAGAAATGACCCATGCCGGAAGCAGCACGCGGCCCAATAGATCTTGGCTCTACCACCCGTTCACACGCAGAAAGTCCGCTGGGCGGGCGATGAAGGGAAGCTCCTGATGCCGGCGACCGAAGCGGACGCTCCTGCGAGCGAAATCATCCAGGACTTGGTCCTCGCGAACAGGATCCTGTATCACCAGAAGGTCGTCGATGCGTTCGGCCACGTCAGCGTGCGGCATGACAAGCATCCCGCCCGTTACCTGATGTCGCGCTATGTTCCCCCGGGGCTCGTGACCTCCGCCGACATCGTTACGTTCGATCTCGATAGCCAGCCGATCGATAAGACCGGCCTGCGTTACTACAGCGAGCGTTTCATCCACGGCGAGATCTATAAGATTCGTCCTGACGTGCATGCCGTCGTGCATTGCCACGCGCCTCAGCTCATTCCGTTTGCCGCCACTGGATATCCCTTGCGCCCGCTTTATCACATGAGCGCCTTCCTCGGATCCCGCGGGCGCGGCGTACCGGTGTTTGACATTCGCGAGGCCGCGGGCCCAACCGACATGCTCATACGCACTCCGGAACTGGGCGCGGCTCTCGCGCTATCGCTGCAAGACAAGCCGATGGTGCTGATGCGGGGACATGGAGCCACCATCGTCGGCTTGTCGATCAAGCAAGTGGTTTTCCGGTCGGTATACGCGGTACAGAACGCCGCGCTTCAGGTGGAGGCGATCAGGCTGGGCGAGCCGGTGTATCTCGACGGCGAGGAAGCGGTGAAAGCGGCCGAGTCGGCCGATCGCGTTGTCGAACGCCCCTGGTCGCTCTGGCGCAGCGAGGCGCTCGGGGAGTCCTAAGCATTCGTCCGCATTCTTGCTGCTTCAGGCGGCGCCCCACACTTCATCGGCGAGCTCGACAATCATTTTCAGCTTGGCCCACTGGGCGGCTTCGGTGAGCACGTTACCTTCCTCTGTCGAGGAGAAGCCGCATTGCGGGCTGAGACAGAGCTGGTCGAGTTCGATGTATTTGGCGGCGTCGCCGATGCGCTTTTTTAAGCTGTCCCGGCTCTCCAGAGTGCCCGACTTGGACGTCACGAGACCGAGCACCACCGCCTTGTCGCGCGGTACCAGGCGCAGCGGTTCGAAACCTCCAGCGCGCTCGGTGTCGTATTCCATGAAGTAACCGTGCACCTTGATGTTGTTGAACAGGATGTCAGCCACCGGTTCGTAGCCTCCAGAGGCGACATAGTTCGACATGAAATTCCCGCGGCACAAATGCATCGTCACGGTCATGTCGGGCGGGATGTCGGCGATGGCCGAGTTGATCATGTCGGCATAAATCAGGGGCAGCTTCTCTGGATCGTCGCCGCGGTCGCGCACCTGCTGGCGCAGTTCGGGGTCGCAGAGATAGGCGAGGTTGACCTCGTCGAGCTGCAGATACCGGCAGCCGGCATCCGCAAATGCCCGGATCGCCTTGCGATAGACCTGACCGAGATCGTGAAAGAACTCGTCCATGCTCGGGTAGATCGCCTCCGGGACTGCCTGACGCCCATAGCGGAAGTGGAGGGCGCTTGGACTCGGGATTGTCATCTTCGGCGTGCGGCGCGTATGTTCCTTCACGAAGCGGAAATGATCGAGCATGGGGTGTTTTTCGAAACTCCCGAGCCTGCCGATCACGCGCAGGAGTATCGGTTTCGGCTGAGGGCCATGAAATTTGATCTTGCGCTCGCCCTCATAGGACTCGACGCCGTCAAGTTTTTCCAGAAAATCGATGTGCCAGAAGGCGCGCCGGAACTCCCCATCCGTGATGCTCTGAAGCCCGGTCTCTTCCTGCTTCCGGATCACGTCCCTGATCTCACGGTCTTCGATCGTCTTCAGCTCGGAGGCATCGATCTCGTTGCGTTCGCGGCGGGCGCGGGCCTCCTTCAGGGCGGGCTTACGCAGGAGACTTCCGACGTGATCCGCACGGAAGGGTGGTTTGTTTCGTTTCATTGGCGCGCCATTCTTGTCGGCTTTCGTGGCGACCGTCATGACGGTGTTGGCTGCAAAGGTAAAGCCTCCGTGGCCCTACGACGCAGTAAGGTAAGGGAGGGAAGGGTGGTGACGCCAGCGTGAGAGAAACTGGCCCCCGCGCCAAGGCAGGCGGCTCGGAACCTGATTGGCCGGATGATGAGCAGTGGACCGTCAATGGGATGGATGGTAGCGGGGACTGGAGTTGAACCAGCGACCTACGGATTATGATTCCGCCGCTCTAACCAACTGAGCTACCCCGCCGCCGTCCTGGAGATATGGAAGCTGAGGCAAAAGCTGTCAAGGCAAAGCGCCCTCTCGTTGCAGGGCGCCTCCGCGACACAGACCTCAGCCCACCGAAGCCCTGATGGGGCCGTTGCCGTCGTGCAGCCGTTCCAGCGCAGGCTTGGCCTTTTCATTTGTCGAGGGCACGAAAATACGCTGCAGGACGTGCCGTTCCACCGGCTTTTGGATCACCGGAACATGCGTGAAGCGGTCGTCGATGCTTTCCGCGCCGTAGCCGGTAACGAAGATGAATGGCACCCCACGAGCCGTCAGCAAGTCCGCCAGCGGATAGACCATCTCGCCATCGAGATTGACGTCCAAAATCGCGGCGTCAATTCCGTCGGCCTCGACCGCCACTCTGGCGTCGGAGCAGCGGCTGAACGGCCCCACCACGGAGCAGCCCAGCGCGGTGAGTGACTCGGTGACCACCATGGCGACCAGCGCCTCGTCCTCGACGATCATTATGCGATTGCCGCAGATCGAAATACGCGGCTCGGGCGCGGACGCGTCCTTGTCAGCCGCGCGGCGTGGGGCATAGCGCTCCGCCGCGTCCTTGGTGTCGCCGTGCGGCACCGAGAATGTGCATTTCAATCCCTGCGGCAGCCAATCGAATGTCACCCGTCCGCCGAGCTGACGCTCGATACTGGCGAGAACAATGCGCGTGCCGAATCCGACGGTGGCCGGCTTGCTGGTCTCCGGGCCGCCGTTTTCGGTCCAGGTGAATTCGATGGTGCGCCCGTCCGACGTCCAGGCCAGCTTGACCTTGCCGGAGTGCGACGACAGCGCACCGTATTTCGCAGCATTGGTGACAAGCTCGTGCAGCACCAGCGCGAGGGTCTGCGCGGCCGCCGGCTGCAGCACAATTCCCGGGCCCGATGCCTGCACCTGTTCCTGGTCGCTGGTGCGATACGGCGCGAGCTCCTCGGCAACGAGGCCGGCGAGATCCGCCCCTTCCCAGCGCGACTGGGACAGGACCGTATGCACGCGCGACAGCGCCTTGATCCGTCCTTCGACCGCGGTGACGTAGGCCTCGATGCTGTTGGCCTTTGTCATGCGCACGATCGCCTGCACCAGCGCCAAGGCGTTCTTGGCGCGGTGATCCACCTCGCGCGCGAGCAATGCCTGGCGCTCTTCGGCCATTTTGCGGTCGGTGATATCGACGGTGACGCCGCTGACGCGCACGACCCGGTTCTGCGCGTCGACGCTGGCTGCCGCCGTGCCGGCGCACCAGCGAATTTCGCCATTCGGCCGGCGGATCCGGAACTCGGTTTCATACGCGCCGCCTTCCCTGAACATCCGTTCCATCGCGCTGCTGAAGCTTTCCCAGTCCTCCGGATGCAGCAGCGTGCGGACATGCTCCGGCGTCACCGCGAAAGATCCGGGCTCGACGCCGAAAATTCGATGTTGTCCTTCGTCCCACATCCAGTCCGACTTGACGAGGTCCCAGTCCCAGGAGCCCATGTTGCTTGCCGCGAGCGCGAGGCTGCGCCGCTGCTCGCTCTCGCGCAGCTGCGCGGCAGATGCTTCGAGGTCGGCAGTGCGCGCCGCCACCCGCTGCTCCAGCTCCGCATTAAGCCGCTCGAGCTGTCGCGTCTTGCGATAAAGCTCGGCGAAAACCCTGACCTTGGCGCGCAGCACCTCGGGAATCACCGGAACGGGAACGTAATCCACCGCGCCCATCTCATAGCCGCGCAGGCGATCGACATCGGTGAGATGAATTGCGGAAATGAAGATCATCGCCGTGCTCTGGAACCGCGGATGTTCGCGGATCATGGCCGCGAGCTGAAACCCGTCCAGGTCGGGCATGCAGACGTCTACCAGCACAACTGCGATGTCCGTCTTCAGCAGCTGCTCGAGCGCCTCGCGTCCTGAAGAGGCCTTGATGAGATTCTCATTAAGGTCCTTCAGGATGACTTCATAGCTGAGCAGCTTCGCCGGCTGGTCGTCGACCAGGAGAATGTTGACCTTCTCGTTTCCGGTCATATCGGATTTCTCAGCCATTAGCGGTGCAGCCACATGCGCAGCGCGGACAGAAGCTGCTCGGTGTTCACTGGTTTGGCGAGATAGTCGGAGGCGCCGGCCTCCAGGCATTTCTCGCGGTCGCCCTTCATCGCCTTGGCGGTGAGCGCGATGATCGGCAGCCGGCGGAACTGCGGCTGTTCACGAATAACTTCCATGGTCTGATAGCCGTCCATCTGCGGCATCATGATGTCCATCAGGACGATTGCGAGATCGGGCCGCGATTCCACCAGTGCAATGGCTTCGCTCCCGGTCGTGGCCGTAAGTACGTGCATACCACGGCGTTCCAGCACACTGGAGAGGGCGAAGATGTTGCGGGCGTCGTCGTCGACCAGCAGCACCGTGCGCCCTACCAGGTCCTCGTCCGAACTGTTGAGGCGCTCCAGCATGCGCTGCTTTTCAGGCGGCAGTTCGGTGGTCACGCGATGCAGGAACAAGGCGGTCTCGTCCAGCAGACGCTCGGGCGATTCCACGCCTTTGACCACGATGCTGCGCGCCATGGTGTGCAGCTGGGCGTCTTCCTCGGCCGAGAGCTCGCGGCCGGTGAAGACCACCACCGGCACGTCGGACAGCGAGGAGTCTTCCCGGATGTGCTCCAGCACCTCGAAGCCGGTCATATCCGGTAGCCGCAGATCGAGCACAACACAGTCACAGGGGTTTTCCCGCAGCGTGTCGAGCGCGCCCGCGCCGGTCGACGTGGTGACGATCTCAATGTCGTCGTGACCGAGCAGTTCGGTGATGCTCATCTGCTCGGCTGGATTGTCTTCGACCACCAGCAGGCGCTTGCGTCGCGGCTTGGTGTATTCCTTGATGCGCGATAAGGCCGCTTCCACGCCTTCGGTGGTTGTCGGCTTGGTCACGAAGGAGAAGGCGCCGGACGCCAAGGCGTGCTGGCGGTCCTCGTCGAGCGTGATGATCTGCACTGGAATGTGCCGCGTCAGCGCATTCTGCTTGAGCTGGCTGAGCACCGTCCATCCCAACATGTCGGGCAGGAAGACGTCGAGCGAGACCGCCGTCGGCTGGAACTGCTTGGCGAGGTCGAGCGCGTCCGCCCCACGTGCCGCCAGCAGCACTTTAAAGCCCTTGTCGCGGGCAAGGTCCGCGAGGATGCGGGCATAATGCGGGTCGTCCTCCACGATCAGCAGGATGGTATCGCCCGGCGCGATATCGTGCCGGTCGTCCGGCAGGACTTCGGTCGGCGCCTCCGGAGTGGCAGTGACCGGGAAGGTCGGCACGGTCTGCGAGGAACGGCTGGCCACGCTGGCGGCGGTGGAGATGCCTGCCGGGCCGACGTATTTCAGGGGCAGGTAGAGGATGAAGGTACTGCCCGTGCCGGGCGTGCTGCGCAGGTGGATTTCCCCCCCGAGCAGGCTGGACAGCTCGCGGCTGATGGCGAGACCAAGACCGGTGCCGCCGTATTTGCGGCTGGTCGAGGCATCGGCCTGCTGGAAGGCTTCGAAGATGATCTTCTGCTTCTCGAGCGGAATGCCGATACCGGTATCCGACACCTCGAAGGCCACGACGGCCGGCGACTGATTGAGCACCGGATGATCCGAGCTCCAGCCGCCTACCGCGGCGGACACCGTGAGCCGCACGCCGCCGTGTTCGGTGAACTTGAACGCGTTCGACAACAGGTTCTTCAGCACCTGCTGCAGGCGTTTTGAGTCGGTGACCATGCTGCGCCCGAGATGCGGATCGATCTGCACGTCGAACGACAGTTGGCGGTTTTCCGCCTCGTGGCGGAACGGCCGGCCGACGGTGTCGAGCAGGTTGGAGAGGAAGATTTCCTCGGCATCGACGGTCACGGTGCCCGACTCGATCTTCGACAGGTCGAGAATGTCGCTGATCAGGTTGAGCAGGTCGGTGCCGGCGCCGTGAATGGTGCGGGCGAATTCCACCTGTTTGGGCGTGAGGTTGCCGTCCGGGTTTTCGGTGAGCTGCTGGCCCAGGATCAGGATCGAGTTCAAGGGCGTACGCAGCTCGTGTGACATGTTGGCCAGGAACTCTGACTTGTATTTCGAGGTGAGCGAGAGCTCCGTCGCCTTTTCTTCCAGCGCGCGGCGGGCCTGCTCGATTTCCTGGTTCTTGCGCTCCACCTCGACGTTGCGTTCGGCGAGCTGCTGCGCTTTCTGCTCGAGCTGCTCGTTGGTCTGCTGCAGCTCTCTCTGCTGCATCTGCAACTCGACGGCGAGCTGCTGCGACTGCTTGAGGAAGCCTTCGGTCTGCATGGTGGCTTCGATGGAGTTCAGCACGATGCCGATCGAGTCGGTAAGCTGCTCCAGGAAGGTCATCTGCGAGGTGGTGAAGGCCGTGATGGAGGCGAGCTCGATCACCGCCTTGACCTGGTTCTCGAACAGCACCGGCAGCACGACGATATTCTGCGGCACGACCTTGAACAAAGCCGAGCCGATCGGCACCGCGTGCGGCGGCATGTCGGTGATCAGCCGCTGCCGCTTGTCGGCGGCGCATTGGCCGATCAGGCCTTCGCCGATCTTGATGGTCTGCGCATGCGAGGTTATGCCGTCGTCGGCGTAGGCCGAGAGCAGCCGCAGCATCGGCGTGTCTTCGTTGGCGAGCTGGTAGATGACGCCGAGCTGCGCGTTGACCAGCGGCGTTAGTTCGGTGAGCAGCAGCCGGCCCACGGTGGTGAGGTCGCGTTGGCCCTGCAACATGTTGGTGAACTTGGCGAGGTTGGTCTTCAGCCAGTCCTGCTCGGTATTCAGATCGGTGGTGAGGCGCAGGTTGCCGATCATCGTATTGATGTTGTCTTTCAGCTCGGCCACCTCGCCGCGCGCTTCCACCTGAATCGACCGCGTCAAGTCGCCCTTGGTAACGGCGGTCGCCACTTCGGCGATGGCGCGCACCTGCGTGGTGAGGTTCGCGGCCAGCAGGTTCACGTTGCCGGTCAAATCCTTCCAGGTGCCGGCGGCACCGGGCACGTTGGCCTGGCCGCCGAGGCGGCCTTCCACGCCCACTTCGCGGGCGACGGTGGTCACCTGATCGGCGAAGGTCGCCAGGGTATTGGTCATGTTGTTGATGGTTTCGGCCAAGGCCGCGACCTCACCGCGCGATTTCACGGTCAGGTTCTGCTTCAGGTCGCCGTTGGCCACCGCCGTCACCACTTTCACGATGCCGCGCACCTGTTCGGTGAGGTTGGCGGCCATCACGTTGACGGTGTCGGTCAGGTCCTTCCAGGTGCCGGCGACGCCCGGCACCTGCGCCTGGCCGCCGAGGCGGCCTTCGGTGCCCACTTCGCGCGCCACGCGCGTCACTTCCGAGGCGAAGGCGTTGAGCTGGTCCACCATGGTATTGATGGTGTTCTTCAGCTCGAGAATTTCGCCCTTCACGTCCACGGTGATCTTGCGGGACAAGTCGCCGCGCGCCACGGCGGTGGTCACTTCGGCGATGTTGCGCACTTGTGTGGTTAGGTTGGCGGCGAGCAGGTTGACGTTATCGGTCAAGTCCTTCCAGGTGCCACCCACGCCCGGCACCACGGCCTGACCGCCGAGGCGGCCGTCGGTGCCCACTTCGCGCGCCACGCGCGTCACTTCGGCGGCGAAGGAGCGAAGCTGCTCCACCATGGTGTTGAGCGTTTCCTTCAGCAGAAGGATTTCGCCGCGCACGTCCACGGTGATCTTCTTCGACAGGTCGCCGTTGGCGATGGCGGTCGCCACCTCGGCGATGTTGCGCACCTGAGCCGTCAGGTTCGAGGCCATGAAGTTCACGTTGTCGGTGAGGTCCTTCCAGGTGCCGGCGACTTCCGGCACTTGCGCCTGACCGCCGAGTTTGCCTTCGGTACCCACTTCACGCGCCACGCGCGTCACT
>DASSPI010000078.1:0-21500 GCA_035699705.1 Xanthobacteraceae bacterium | reverse complement strand
CGTGCTGCTGAAGGGTTAGTGACGTAACAGGCCCGCTTACTCCAGCCTCCTGCAAGGGGGAGGGTGGGGGAGGGGGGTCACAAACAAAACTGATCCCCACCCGGCGCTCCGCGCCGACCTCCCCTTTTCAAGGGGAGATAGAAACAGAGACAGCGACACATGCAATATATCGACGCTTTCAATCATTTCTTTCCGAAGCGCTTGTGGGACAAGATGCTGGTTGCCGAGGGCGCGGCGCGCGACATCGGCAAACGCATGCGCGGCATTCCCTGCCTCTATGATCTGGACGAGCGCTTCCGCGTCATGGACATGTTCCGCGACAAGAACTATACGCAGATCTTGTCGCTCGGCATGCCGCCGCTGGAGGCGCTCGGCAGCCCGGCCGACACCGCCGAATATGCCAAGCTCGGCAATGACGGCATGGCCGAACTGGTCGACAAATATCCCGACCGCTTCGCCGGCTATGTCGCCTCGCTGCCGATGAATGCGCCGGATCTGGCGGTGAAGGAAGCCGAGCGCGCCTTCACGCAAGCGCATGCCAATGGCTTGCAGATTTACAGCAACATCAACGGTGCGCCGCTCGACGAGCCGCAATTCTTTCCGGTCTTCGAACTGGCGGCGAAATACGACAAACCGATTTTGCTGCATCCGAGCCGCACCGCCGACATGGCCGACTACAAGACCGAGAGCAAATCCAAATATGAGATCTGGTGGACCTTCGGCTGGCCGTATGAAACCAGCGCGGCGATGGCGCGCATGGTGTTCTCCGGGATGCTGGACAAGCTGCCGAACCTGAAAGTGCTGGCGCATCACATGGGCGCCATGGTGCCCTATTTCGAAGGCCGCGTCGGTCCGGGCTGGGACCAGCTCGGCAAGCGCACCTCCGATGAGGACCTCACGCTGGTGCTGAAGCGTCTGAAGAAGCGCCCGTTCGATTATTTCAAGGATTTTTATGCTGACACCGCGGTATTCGGCTCGCGCCCGGCCACATTGTGCGGGCTCGATTTCTATCCGACCGAGCAAGTGCTGTTCGCGTCCGATTCTCCGTTCGATCCCGAACGCGGACCGGGCTATATCCGCGACACCATCAAGGTATTGGAATCAATCGAGATGCCGGAGGAGAAGCGCGAGGCGATCTGTTTCCGCAACGCGCAAAGGCTGTTCAAATTGACCTGACCGTCGAAGCCTTTCGCGCCGCGTTCTTTGCGCCGAGCATCGATCCCGATCCCGGCTTCGGCGAACCGGCTGAAGGAATTCCCGACCTGGCGACTTTCAAGGAGTTCGGCTACCCCGACCCTGGTTATCGCCGTCCGGTCCCAAGGGCATGCCGGCCGATATCGTGAGCAAGATCAACGCCGCGGTCGACAAGGCCAGGGACAGCCCGGAAGTGCAAAAGCGCCCTGCCACCGAGGCCATGGAAACCGAGAAGATGAGCGCGGAGGCCACCGGCGCGCCGGCGGCGGCTCTATCCTAAGAATCATGTGGGTTGGCCAGCCGCCGCACGCACAGGCGCTTGCGAAAGATTGTTTCCACAGGCTATGCGGGGGTAGGTCAGCGTTGCTGATCCCGAACCTGCGGACCTTCCATGCTGCGCTGGTTTCAGATGCTGATGCCGAAGGAGACGCGCTTCTTCGGCCTTTTCGCGCGCCACGCGGAGGCCATCGTCGCCGGCGCCCAGGCGCTGCGCGCCATGCTGGAGGGCGGCGACGAGATCGAACGTCAGTTCACCAAGGTGATGGATCGGGAACACGAAGCCGACGTTGCAACACGCGAAATCCTTATCGCCGTGCGGCGCACCTTCATTACGCCTTTTGACCGCGGCGACATCAAGGATCTCACCACGTCGATGGATAATGCCATCGACATGATGCAGAAAACCGCCAAGGCGGTCGTGCTGTTCGACATCCGCACCTTCACCCCCGAAATGAAGGCGATGGGCGATCTCATCGTTCAATGCGCCGTGCTGGTGCAGGAAGCCATTCCGCTGCTGGCCGCCATCAGCACGCATGCAGCGCGCCTGAGCGCCATCGCAGAGCAGATTTCGCACCTCGAAGGCAAGGCCGACGAGATGCACGAGCGCGGTCTGAAAGATCTTTATGCCCGCTCCAAGCTGGAGCCGATGAACTACATCACCGGTAATGAAGTTTACGACCATTTGGAGAAGGTGGTCGACCGCTTCGACGACGTCGCCAACGAGCTGCACGGCATCGTTCTCGATCACGTATGACGGCAGTGGGGTGGTTCTGATGGAGGCCGTCGTTCTCAGCCTGCCCCTGCTGATTGCGCTAATCGGCGTTGCGTTGCTGTTCGATTTCCTCAACGGGCTGCATGATGCGGCCAATTCCATCGCCACCATAGTCTCCACCCGGGTGCTAAGTCCGCAATATGCGGTAGCCTGGGCAGCCTTTTTCAATTTCATCGCGTTTCTTTTTTTCGGCCTGCATGTCGCGGAAACGCTCGGCACGGGGATCATCGCCGCGACGGTCGTGGATCCTCGCGTGATCTTCGGCGCGCTGATGGGCGCGATCTCCTGGAACGTCATCACCTGGCTGCTCGGCATCCCGTCGAGCAGCTCCCACGCTCTGGTCGGTGGACTGGTCGGCGCTGGAATCGCCAAGGCGGGCTGGTCGGCGATTGTTTGGAGCGGTCTGAGCAAGACAGTCGGCGCTATCGTGCTGTCACCGCTCACCGGTTTCTTTTTGGCGCTGCTGCTGGTGCTGCTGGTGTCTTGGTATCACTTGCGCAAAACGCCCTACGCAGTCGACCGCAGATTTCGCATTTTGCAATTCGTCTCAGCCTCGCTTTATTCGCTCGGGCACGGCGGCAACGATGCACAGAAAACCATGGGCATCATCGCGGTGTTGCTTTATTCGCAAGGACACTTGGGCGGCAGCTTTTACGTGCCTTTCTGGGTGGTGATCACCTGCCAGGCTGCAATGGCGCTCGGCACGCTGATGGGAGGCTGGCGCATCGTCAAGACCATGGGTTCGAAGATCACGCGCTTGACCCCGATGCAGGGCTTTTGCGCGGAAACCGGCGGCGCGATCACTCTGTTCGGCGCCACCTGGCTGGGCATCCCGGTCTCCACCACGCATACGATCACCGGCGCGATCATCGGCGTCGGGGCGGCGCGGCGGCTTTCCGCCGTGCGCTGGTCCGTGGCCAACAACATCGTTGTGGCGTGGATCATCACGATCCCGGCCTCCGGGGCGATCGCCGCGCTTTCCTACGGCGCGATCGGGCTTTTGGGCTAAGGCCTCAACTCGCCACTTTGGCGAGGAAGCTCTCGACTTCCGAACGCAGCTTGCCGGCGGCGTCTTCCACGGCTTCCGAGGTCGCCAGCATGGTCTGTGCCGAGGAGCGCCCGCCATTGGCTGAGCCCGCCACCTGCGCAAGCACCCCCACGATTACTTTGGTGCCTTCGGCGGCGCTGGCGACGTTATGTGAAATCGCGCCGGTGGCGGCGTTCTGCTCCTCCACCGAGGCGGCCACGTCCGAGGTGTATTCATTGATCTGCCGCATCCGCTCGGCGATGCGGCGGATGGCGTCGACGGCGCCATCGGTCGAGCCTTGCACCGCCGCGATATGGCTGATGATCTCCTCGGTGGCCTTGGCGGTCTGCACCGCGAGCGACTTCACCTCGGAGGCGACCACGGCGAAGCCGCGGCCGGCGTCGCCCGCGCGCGCCGCTTCGATCGTCGCGTTCAGCGCGAGCAAATTGGTTTGTCCGGCAATGTTCTGAATGAGCTTGACCACTTCGCCGATTTTTTCCGCCGCGGCCGCCAATCCGGCGATTTCGTCATTGGTAGCCTCGGCTTCGCTCACCGCCGTGCGCACGATATCTGCCGTCTTGTGCAGTTGACGGCTGATCTCGGCGATGGAACTCGACATCTCGTCGGCAGCGCCGGCGGCGGTGCTGACATTGGCGGAAGCTTCATTCGAAGTCTTCAGCGCACCTTCTGCGCGCTGTGAGGTTTCGTCCGATGATTGGTACAGGACCGTTGCGGTGGATCGCATCGAGGAAGCGCTTTCGCCGACCGTTCGCAGCACGCTTTCCACCCGCTCGCGGAAAGCGGAGATGGCGGCATCGACGACCGCGCGGCGCTGTTCCTGCTCCATCATGGCCGCGCGTTGTTCAACCGCACGGCGACGCTCGGTGATGTCTTCATGCACCCCGACCCAGCCCCCGCCCGCCAGCGCCTGATTCAGCACCGAAACGATGCGACCGTTAGGCAAAGCATTTTCGGTATGCAGCCTGCCGCTCTGGGTCATCTGCCGCATGATCTCGTCGTGGTATTGCTCGACCTTGCCGCTGAAACTTCCGGTGGCGGCGCGGTATTTGAGGTAATCGAGCAAGGTGATGCCGGGCTTCACGACGTCAGGCGACAGATCGTACATCTGCATGAAAGGCTCGTTGCAGATCACCAGCCGGCCGGCGGCGTCGAACATGCACAAACCATGCGCCATGTTGTTGAGTGCGGTGTGCAGCCGCAGATTCTGCTCGCGAAGACGCCCGTCGGCGAAGGCCGCCACGGCGCTGGTGCCCAACACAGCGAACGTGGCGCTGGTGACGGCGAGCGAGAGCCAGATTGGCGACAATGCCAGCGGGTCGATAGATCGCGTCGGATCGGGCAGGACCAGCACGGCGCCCATGGCGGTGAAATGGTGCGAGACGATAGCCAGTGTCAGCAAAACGGCCGCGCCGATCATCGCCTTGTGGTCGCGTCGGTGCGCCGCGACGTTCAGCGCCGCCATGCCGAGCAGGCAGCCGAGCAGGATGGAGGCCACAACCAGCGGCCAGGACCATTGCACGGTGCCCTGGATCTGCAGCGCATACATGCCGAGATAATGCATGACCGCCACGCCACCGCCCACGATGGCGCCGCCGGCGGCAGGACCCCACTGGCTCGGCGCATAGACCGCTGCCGCAAAACCCATGCCGGCAATTATGATGGCAAGCAGTAGGGACAGCAGAGTAAAGAAAACATCGTAGCCGACGGGCACGCCCGGGTCGTAGGCAAGCATGGCGATGAAATGCGTGGTCCAGATGCCGCAGCCGAAAGCGGCGCCTGCGATTGCGATCCACATGACCCGCGCGTTTCCGCCCGCAACAAAAGCGCGATGGAGGAGGGTGACGGTTACGAAGCTGGCGAGCAGGCAGACGAGCCCCGCGACGATGACCAGCCGCCAATCGTGCTCGGTTGTAAGGCAATTATAGATTTGGAACATGCACCCCACCGGTTTTCGGCAATGTAGGTGCGTTGGGGTTTTTTTGAGGTTAACAGTTGGTTAGTAAAAGTTTAACTATCCCTATCCATCACTGTCTGCGGTGCCGGATTAGCGCCGGAACCGCATCGCGCGATCAGCAAAAGTGGGTACCGGTTTTGCGTCCGATCGCGCGCCACTTATTAAAGTAACGCATGACCTTATCGGCGAAACCGGTTCCCCACTTCGCCGGATCATGCGCTGGAGACTCCCTGCCAATGCGGTTGCGCAGCGTTCCTTCCATCACCTTTGCCTTCGTTCTTGCCTTGGCGCTCAGCGGCTGCGGCGGCGTGCCCGAGACCTTGGCTCCCGAGCCAAGCTTTTATCGCAGCATGGCGCGCCCCGGTGCGCAGCTCGATACGGAAGCCGCGGCGTCGATGATATCCGGCTATCGCAAGAACAACGGTCTGGGGACAATCCATGTCGACCCCGTCCTGACGCGTTTGGCCGAACAGCAGGCGCGCGCCATGGCCCGGCGCGACAAGCTCGATCACAATGCCGGCGGGCCTTTTGCGCAGCGGATGAAGACGTCCGGATATAACTACAAGGTTGGCGCGGAGAATATCGGCGCCGGCTACCACACGCTCGCCGAAGCCTTTTCCGGCTGGCGCGATTCTCCCCCGCATCGCGCCAACATGCTGCTCAAGGGCGTAACCAGCATGGGCATCTCTGCGGTCTATGATCCGAATACTAAATACAAGGTGTTCTGGGCGCTGATCGTTGCCGCGCCGGCCGACACCGCACAGGAATCAGCCGCGCCTCAAATGGTCGCGCGCTGATTTCGCCGCTGCGATCGCTGCACGGCGCAAGGCCTCGAGTCGCGACGCCAGCGCGAAGGAAAATTCCGCATTCGCCGCGGTGGTGAAGAGCCAGTCGGCCAGCGTCAGGCGTTCGTTCCACAGCTGGGGCGCCATGGTGTCGGTGGCCGTCGCGCAGGAATCCGCTTGAGTAATCGCCGGATCGGCCAGGATCGTCTCGGTCAAGCTGGCGACGGCGAGCACGCCCGGCGAATAGTCGGCATAGGCCTCGTCATAGGCCACTTTCCAGCCCCAGGCCGTATCGCCGCTTTTGAGCGCGATGGTTGCCGCGATCGTTTTGCCATCGGCATGCAGGCGGTGGATCAGAACCTTGTCCTCGCGGCCAAGCGCCATGACGGCGCGCGCGATGAAATCGCGTATATCCTCATTTTGCGAAGCGGCGGTACCGGCTCGGCCCTTCCAGCCAGCGGCTTCGAGGGCGAGAAAATCATCAAGCCCGTGTGCGAGAGCGTCGCCGCCTTTTGCCGGCTCCAGCGTTACAGCATTAAGCTCTTGCAGCCGCCGCTGACGCCGCCGCATGTTTCGAAGCCGGCTGCTGCTCATGGTGCGCTGGAAATAATCGGCGCGGCTGTCCCCCGGTAAAAGCAAGGCGCGTTGGTGCCGATCGAAGGATGTTGCCTGGCATCCGCCGCGCGCAAGCAAATCGGCCAGCGTCGTGGCGAAAGCCCCGCTCTGCGCGATCAGCGGCAGGAGCATCAGATCCGGCAGCGCGGCGTCTTCGGCGATATGACTGAGCCAGGCGGCGATCACCGGTTCCGCCATCTCGCGATCGACCAGCGGGGTGCCAAGCGGCGCGTAGGGATGCGTCCAGCCGACGGTGACCGCGAAGGGAACGCCATAGCGGCGCCGTTCGATGCGAACCGGAAAGAGTCCGACGAGCCGTCGCGGCGTGCGCGACCATACCAGCCCAACCTGCACGTCCGTGCCGAGCGAAGGCGCGGCCGCCAGCGCGAAGCTGGGCTCATAGAATACATTCGGCTCCAGCGCGCGGGTGGCGAGCAGGCGCCATTCCCCGGCGACGGCTGCAAGCTCTGCGAGCGGCTGCAGTTCGACGTCGAAATTCATCGCCGAATGGCGGTCCACGGCGGAGGCGCGCCGCACGGAGGCAATGGCCGCGGTCGTGCTGTCGAAACCGATCATCGCAGCGAGGGCTTTAGCAAGGAAATCTTAAGATTCGGTTCGGAGCGGCCAGGATTTGAGCCTGCCCGCGCTGTGGCCGCTTAATCCTCCACGGCCTTCAGCCGCGCCGTGCCGCGCAGGACAAAGGGTGCGATCAGCGCGACCAGGGCGATGGCGAGCAGCGTGGCGGACAGCGGGCTTTGCAGCAGCACCATCGGATCGCCGAGGCTGATCGACAGCGCACGGCGCAATTGCGCTTCGGCAATGGGACCGAGAATGAGGCCGATGACCACCGGCGCGATCGGAAAATCAAAGCGCCGCATCACGAAGCCCATGATGCCGAACACCGCCAGGATGATCAGTTCGACCGCGGAAGGATTGGCCGCGATGGTGCCCATGGTGGCGAAGACGAGAATGCCGCCATAGAGCCAAGGCTGCGGGATCGCGAGCAGCCGCACCCACAGCCCGACCAGCGGCAGGTTCAGCACAAGCAGCATGGCATTGGCGATAAACAGGCTGGCGATCAGGCCCCAGACGAGGTCCGGCCGCTCGGCGAAGAGCAGCGGTCCGGGGTTGAGGCCGTATTGCTGGAAGCCGGCGAGCATCATCGCCGCGGTGGCGGAGGTGGGCAGGCCGAGCGTGAGCAGCGGCACCAGGGTTCCGG
Source organism: Xanthobacteraceae bacterium (assembly GCA_035699705.1). Lineage (GTDB taxonomy): Bacteria > Pseudomonadota > Alphaproteobacteria > Rhizobiales > Xanthobacteraceae > CANKHA01. Next base: position 13,634 of record DASSPI010000078.1, on the reverse strand, counting down.
CAGCGGAAGCATTGTTGGCGGCTTCCGGCCCGGCGACGCCTTCAATGGCGCCGTGGCCGAATTCCTCCGGATGCTTGCTCAAACGCTTTTCCGTCGAATAGGAAAGAAAAGTCGGGATCTCGGCGCCGCCTGCGGGCAGGGCGCCGATCGGAAAACCGAACAGGGCGCCGCGCAGCCAGGCGGGCGCCGACCGGCGCCAGTCTTGTTTCGTCATCCAGAGCGAGCCTCGTACCGGCTCGACCGTTTCATTGGTTTTATCCCGGCGCGACGCGATGAACAGCGCCTCACCGACCGCGAAGAGCCCGACGGCCAGTGTTGTTATTTCAATGCCGTCGAGCAATTCCGGCACGCCGAAAGTCAGCCGCGCCTGGCCGGTGAGGACGTCGATGCCGACGAGACCCAGCATCAGTCCGATAAACAGACTTGTCAGGCCACGCACGGGCGACGTGCCGAAGGTGGCCGATACGGTGACGAAGGCCACGCACATCAATGCAAAATAATCTTCCGGGCCGAACTGCAGCGCGATCTTCACCAGCCAGGGTGCGAGGAAGACGATGCCAATCGTCGCAAGCGTGCCGGCGACGAAAGAGCCGATCGCGGAGGTGGCCAGCGCCGGTCCGCCGCGTCCCGCCTTGGCCATCTTGTGGCCCTCCAGCGCGGTGGCGAGCGAGGCGCTCTCACCTGGCGTGTTGATCAGGATGGCAGTGGTCGAGCCGCCATACATGCCGCCGTAATAGATGCCGGCAAACATGATCAGCGAGCCGGCCGGATCAAGCTTGAACGTCACCGGTAAGAGCAGCGCCACCGTCAGTGCGGGCCCGATCCCCGGCAGCACGCCGACAACAGTGCCTAGCAGCACGCCGACGAGCGCGAACATGATGTTCATCGGCTGGGTGGCAATGGCGAGGCCGGTAAAAAGCGATGCAAGAGCGTCCATGCCGGCTGCTTTCAGAAAAGACGTTCGAGCGGCCCGGCCGGCAACGACAGCGCGAGGATTTTCGAGAACACGAGATAGACGATGGTCGCCAGCACCAGGCCGATGATGAGGTCGATGTGGAAGGCCTTGCGGCCGAAGCCCGCCGCGGTCATCGCGAAGAGGAGCGTGGTGGCGATGATAAACCCGCCGCCGAAACCGATCACCGCGATCAAGGCGGCGAGCCCGCCAAGGACGCGCAGGATCGGCTGGATGGTGATCTCCTCGCGGACGGGAAAGTCGCCTTTCATGCCGTTGATGAAATTGCCGGCTGCCAGGACGGCCAGCCCGATGGAAACGATGATCGGCATGGCCTTCGGGCCGACGCCATAGACCGACGTGAGCGTGAGATTGCTGGTGTCCCAGGCGATCACGACTGCCAGGACAGCGAGCAGCCCGGCGATGACAAGCCCAGCCGGGTCTATTCGACGCTCGCGCGTTTCCTGCAAGGCCGCCCCCAACTCGCCCGGACGGCGCGACGCGTTGCGCGCCGCGCCGCCGGGACGATATTCTTAGGACTTCACCAGACCGATGGCCTTCATGACTTCGCTGACCCGCGCCTGTTCAGTTTTCAGATATTTGGCGAACTCGTCACTGGTCATATAGGCGTCGTCCCAGCCCTTCTGCTTGAGGACTTCCTTCCAGGCATCGGACTTCACCATATTGTCGATGGCATCGACGAGCTTCTTCTTATCGTCGGCGGAAATGCCGGGTGCCGCCACGACCGAGCGCCAGTTGGTGATCGCGACGTCGAGGCCCTGGTCCTTCAGGGTGGGCACGGGGATATTGGCCATCTTTTTCTCCGAGCTGATGCCGAGGGCGCGCATCTTGCCGGCCTTGATCTGGCCTTCGTATTCCGCGTAGCCGGAAATGCCGGCGGTTACTTTGCCGCCGAGGATGGCGGCGATCGATTCACCCCCGCCGGAGAAAGGGATGTAGTTGACCTTGGCGGGATCGGCGCCTGCAGCCTTCACCATCTGGGCGGCAAGGATGTGATCGGGGCTGCCGGCAGAACCGCCGGCGAAGGTTACCTTGCCGACATCCGCCTTGATGGCGGCGGCGAGGTCCTTGACCGTCTTGATCTGCGACTCGGCGGGAACGACGACCACCAGCGTCTCCTCGGTGAGCCGCGCGATCGGCGTCACCTGGTCGAGCGAGACCGGCGACTTGTTGAGGAGGATGGCGCCGACCATGACGAAGCCGTTCACCATCAGCGTGTTCGGGTCCTTGCTGTTGACGAACTGGGCGAGGCCGACGGTGCCGCCGGCGCCCGGGATATTGGTCACCTGGACGCTTTTTGCCGCGCCCGCGGCCACCAGCGCCGACTGCATCGAGCGCGCGGTCTGGTCCCATCCGCCGCCCGGCGCGGCCGGTGCGATGATTTTCAGTTCGGCTAGTTGCGCAAATGCCGAGGTCGCCATCATGGCGACCAGTCCGGCGGCGATGGTTCCGGAAACAAGCTTGCTGAAGCGGGACATCGGCTCCTCCGTTGTCGCGGCGTGCCTTGGCCGCCTATGCGGGCCGGCTGCCACGTTTGATTGTGGCGATACTGTCGCGCCGTTTGCAGGTCACGGTCAACCGCGTTGGGCTAGACTTTTCGGGTAGTCAGCCGGCGAAACCGCCGCCTTCGAGAAAGGCCTGTTCCTCCGGCGTGCTGACGCGGCCGAGCACGGCATTGCGGTGTGGAAAGCGGCCAAAACGGCGGATGATGTCGGCATGCAGCTCGGCCCATTTCACGCCCTCCGCGTCGGAATTCTGCCGGCTGAGCTCGACGCAACGCTGCTGGTCGACGAGGTTTTCCGAATGCTGGAAAGGCAGGTAGAAGAAATTGCGCCTGGGCAAATCCAGCTGCCGGTCAAATCCGCGGGCCACGGCATGTTTCGCCACCGTCAGCGCGAGGGCGTCGGCGGCGTAGGCGCGCGGCGAGCCGCGAAACATGTTGCGCGGAAACTGATCGAGCACGATGAGCAGAGCCAAGGCACTTTCGGGCGTGGCTTCCCAATCACTCAGCCGACCGGCGGCGGCGGCTTCATAGGTCGGCAGGAAACGCCGGCGGATTGCCGCGTCGAACGCATCGTTTTTGGAAAACCATTTCTGCGGGCCCGCGCCGAACCAGAAGTCGAGCACTTGCGCAGGCGTGGCAAGCGGAGCATCGGCCATGCGTCAGGCAGCTTCCGTCTTGGGATGCAAGACTTCGTCGCGCAAGGTGCGCCGGAGGATCTTGCCCACATTCGACTTCGGCAGTTCGCTGCGGAATTCGATGCGCCTCGGAATCTTGTAATGCGTGAGCTGGGTGGCGCAGAACTTGCGCAGCTCCTCGGCGGTGAGATGAGGGTCCTTCTTCACCACGAAAAGATTGACCGACTCTCCCATGCGCTCGTCGGGCAGGCCGACCACGGCGCATTCCAGCACGCCGGGATGACTTGCCACCACGGCTTCCACCTCGTTGGGAAACACCTTGAATCCGGAAACCAGGATCATGTCCTTCTTGCGGTCGACGATGGTGACCTGTCCGTTGGCATCCATCACGCCGATATCGCCGGTGTGAAAGAAACCGTCGGCGCTCATCACCTTCGCCGTCTCGTCGGGCCGCTGCCAATAGCCCGGCATCACCTGCGGGCCGCGGGCGCAAATCTCGCCCGGCTGGCCCGGCGGCAGGTCACGGTCGGCATCGTCCCGGATGACGATTTCGGTCGAGGACAGCGGCAGGCCGATGGTGCCGGTCCAGGCGTCGCTGTCGCCGCGCGTGCAGGTCAGCACCGGCGCGGTTTCGGAAAGTCCGTAGCCTTCGAGCAGCGGACAGCCGGTCGCTTTCAGCCAGCGGTCGGCCACCGTTTGCTGCACCGGCATGCCGCCGCCGATCGAGCATTTCAGCATGCTCCAGTCGATCTGGCCGAAATCCCCATGATTCAGCAGCGCGTTGTAGAGCGTGTTCACGCCCGGGAATGAGTTCACCTTGAAGTTGCGCAATTCCTTGATCAGGCTTGGCAGGTCGCGCGGGTTAGGAATCAGCAGACTGACCGAGCCCATGCGGATGGCCGCGAGATAACAAACCGTCAGCGCGAAGATGTGATAGAGCGGCAGGGCGGCCACGATCCGCAGATGCTCGACCTGCGGTTCCTTCGCCAGCATCGGCTGCTGCCAGGCTTCCACTTGCAGCGTGTTGGCAATCAGGTTGCGGTGGGTGAGCATGGCGCCCTTGGGCACGCCGGTGGTGCCGCCGGTATATTGAATGAAGGCGATGTCCTCGGGCGCGATTTCCGGCTTCAACAGGTTCATTCCGCTGCCGGCGGCGATGGCGTCGTTGAAGGCGGTTGCCTGCGGCAGGTCGTAGGCCGGCACCATCTTCTTCACATGGCGCACGACCAGATTGACCAGCGTGCCTTTCACCATTCCGAGCATGTCGCCCATGCGCGCCACCACCACATGCCTGATGGATGAATGCGCCAGCGCGTGCTGCACCGTGACGGCGAAATTCTCCAGCACCACGATCGCTTCGGCGCCGGAATCCTTGAGCTGGAATTCCAGCTCGCGCGGCGTATAGAGCGGATTGACATTCACCACGATCAGGCCCGCGCGCAGGGCGCCGGTAATCGCGACGGGATACTGCAGCACGTTCGGCATCATCAGCGCGATGCGGGTACCTGGATTCAGTCCTTTGTTTTGCAGCCAGGCAGCGAAGGCGCGCGAGAGATCATCGAGCTCCGCGTAGGTGATCGCCTTGCCCATGCCGATGAAGGCGTCTTCGGCGCCGAAGCGGGCGAAGCTTTCTTCCATCATCGCCACGAGCGACGGCCAGCGCGACGGATCGATGTCAGCGGGAACGCCTGCCGGATAATCCTTGAGCCAGATGCGCTCCATCGCGCTTCCTCTGCGCGCCGAATCAACGGCACGGTGCGGCGTTACTGATAGGCAAAGATGCGGCAAAGCGCGGCGGCGTGGCAAGGGCCGCGATTTTAGGCCGGCGGCTGCGCAGCCGGCTTCACCGCTTGCGGCTTGGGCTTGATGACGGGACGCGGGCGCGGCAGCGGCACGGTGGCCGGGGTCTCCGAGAGCGCCGTCGACATGGCCGGCGGCGGCGCATGCGCCAGTGGCGTGGGCGTCAAGGTGGTCCAGGTAGCCGGGGCCGTGCCGGCCCTGGCATCAGCCTGCTTGCCCGCGCTCGCGCTCTGCACCGGTGTCACCGGGATCGGCTTGGCGCCGGGAGCGGCGCCGGAAGCGACGCGGGCAGCCTGCTTGGGCGCGCCGACGAAGACATCGATCGGCTCGGCCGCCAGCACCGGCAAGGCGGCGAGCGAGAATTTCGGCGGCCGCAGGCTGAACGCAGAGCCGGCTTCGCCGTTGTCGTGCTGGGCCACCACTTCGGCGTCGTCTTCATCCTCGGTCTCGCTCGCGGGCTTCTTGCGATTCGGGCCGCACATATCTTCGCGCAGATTGGGCGGCGCGGCCGCGATCGGGGTCAAGGCGTCGACGGTACCGAGCGATGGCCGCAGCCAGGACAAGCCGTTGCCGTTGAAGCCGCGTTCCAGCAGCTGGGCGGCTTTTTCTGCGCGCAGGGTGGAAGTAGGAGCGCCGAGCACGACCGCGATCAGCTGCTTGCCGTTGCGGGTAGCGCTGGCGACCAGATTGAAGCCGGAGGCGCAGATATAGCCGGTCTTCATGCCGTCGGCGCCGGGATAGCGGCTGATCAGCCTGTTGTAATTGCGCGTCACGCGTTTGCCGAAGCGGATGGCGGGAATGTGCCAGTAAAATCCGTATTGCGGGAAATCGCGGATCAGCGCGCGCGCCAGGATGCCGAGATCGCGCGCCGAGCTAATCTGGTTATCGGCCGGCAAGCCATTCGGATTGACGAAACTCGATTGCACCATGCCGAGGCGGTGAGCCGCGCTGTTCATCTCGTCGGAGAATTTCTCGACCGATCCGGAGATGCCTTCGGCAATGGTCACGGCCACATCGTTGGCCGACCTCACCATCATCATCTTCAGCGCATTGTCGAGGGTGAGCTGGCTGCCGGCCTTGAAACCCATTTTCGCCGGCGGTTCCGCGGCGGCCCGGGCCGACACGGTGATCATCGTGTCGGCGGTGACGCGGCGATCGCGCATCGCCTGCAGCGCCACATAGAGCGTCATTAATTTGGTGAGCGACGCCGGATACCAGGGATAGGTCGCGTTCTCCTCGTGCAGCACCTTGCCGCTTTCGGCCTCGATCAGGAGCTGGGCGTCGGCGGCAGCCGGCATCGTGGCGCCGACGCTGGTGATGCCGAACAGCGCGGCAACGATCGCGATCTTTGCACAACGAGTCACTGGTCGCGGTCCGGTCCTGTTATTCCTAGTGTCGTGGTTCAAAAATTAGCTTCATTCTTGCCGCGAGTCATTCAAGCGAATGTCTGAACCAACCGACACTAGAACCTTAAATTTGCCAGTGTCCTTCGTATCCGAAGTTCGTTCTAGGTTGCCGCAACGTTGAACGAACTTCGGATCCGGGACACTCTCGCCTCGGAAACTGCGTCAGTTCCGCGGGCGGATTATAGCCAAGCCGGCGGTGCGAGAAACCCATTTCAGCCTTAGCCCCGCACAGCCTCCTGCCTCTGTCTGTCAGGAAAGCGACTAAAGTTCGGCGGCTAGCCCGGCCGCGCAGGCGCCATCCGGCGTTCGGCCAGGGGTGGAAGAAAGGATGCATCGAACAGGTCCGACGGCTCGATCTTGGCCTTGGGCTTCAAGCTTTTCGTCAACAGATCGATCCCGCGCGCAAGCCGCTCGGGATCGACGCCACCTAATCCGTTCGCCTGCACTTCTTCCGTGACGATATTGTCCCGGATCACCATGCGCAGGCGCTCCAACTCAATGTCTTTCTCCGCGTTATCGTTCCGCTTGAGGACGGATTCCACCGCGCGGGCCGGTGCCCGGATAGTCTCCTTCAGGGCCTTGAGGAAGGCGCGCAAAAACCCCTTCACCGCCTCGGGATGGTTGGCCGCAAAGGTCGTGTTAACGACGATGGCGTCGCCATAAAGCGGCAGGCCGTAATCGGCCATCTGCAGGATTATTAGATCGTCGAGCGGAACACCACGCTCCTTCAGATTAAGATAGGCGGAGAAGGAGGTGCCGGTGACGGCGTCGGTCTGGCCGGCGGCGAGCATGGGCTCGCGCACCGCCGCGGCGAGATTTTCGATCTTCACCTTGGTGGTGTCGATGTCGTTGAGCTTTGCGAAAACCGGCCACAAAGAGCTCGCCATTTCGCCCGGCGGCGTGCCGATGCGTTTGCCTTCCAGATCTTTTGGTTTGGCGATGCCGCGGCTCTTGCGCGCGACCACCGCGTAGGGTGGTTTGTTGTAGACGATGAACACCGCTTTCAGTGGCGCACCGGGATTTTGCTCGCGGAACCGCATCACCGCATTGATGTCGGCGAGGCCGATGTCTGCCGATCCGTTGGCGATGCGGCTGATGGCGTCGGGCGGGGACGCCGTGGCATCGATCGACACCTCGAGCCCTTCCGCCCGATAGAAGCCGCGGTCCTCCGCGACCAGGAAAGGCGCATAGGCGCCCGTCAAACTGCCCTCGAGGGCGACCTTGATCGATCGTTGCGCTGCCGCGGGGGTGGCGAAGGCGGCGGCCAGAATGGCCACGGCGGCGAACCCGGCGCGAGCGAGCGTGAGATGACGGAAGCCCATCGTTCTTCCTTCCGGTCCCCCACGGAGCCAGTTTTCACAAAAGATCATGGCAATGCAAAGAGCAAGACCGGAATGGAAAATTGACGCCGCCATGGCTAACGCCCGCCCCTGCCGCATTGCGCAGGTGGAATGGCAGGGCGGGCGTTGATGTTAATGCGAAGTTTCGCCGCTGCATGACCAAGCGTTAACAATTCCCCTTTCGTTTCGCTGTATGCTGGCACCATGAGTGATTCTATCGCGCGCCTCTATGAAGCCGTTCTGGCCGCCCGGGCCTCGGACCCGTCGGCGTCCCGTACCGCGCGCCTGTTGCAGTCCTCCCGGGCGAAGATGGCCAAGAAGCTGGCCGAGGAAGCCGTCGAGGTCGTCATCGACGCCATGCATGGCCATAGCGACGCCGTGGTGCGCGAGAGCGCCGACCTCATCTACAATCTGGTTGTGCTCTGGGTTTCCGCCGGCGTGCAGCCGCAGGATGTCTGGGATGAAATGACGCGGCGTGAGAAGCTGATGGGCATCGCCGAGAAGATGCCGAAGCTGCACAAGCTGCATCCCGCGCCCGCGCCGGCGCCCCGCCGCAAGGTGGTCGCATTGGACGCCACTCGCGCCCGCAAGCGGCGGTAATCGCCGCGCTTCCCCCTCCCGCAAGGGGAAGGGAACATAGACACGGCCCGGCGCCGCCGCTAAGCAAGCCCCCCATGCTTCGTCGTCTCTATGACTGGTGTATCGCCGCCGCGGGCAAGCCGCACGCCTCCTGGATCATGGGAGGGGTGTCCTTTGCGGAAAGCTCGTTCTTTCCCGTGCCGCCGGATGTGATGCTGATCCCGCTGTCCCTGGCCCGGCCTGACCGGGCCTATTTTTACGCCACGGTCTGCACCGTGACGTCGGTGGCGGGCGGCGTGCTCGGCTACGTCATCGGGGCCTATCTCTACGACTCCGTCGGGTTGTGGCTGATGCAGCTCTACGGCTATGGCGACAAGATCGAGGCATTCCGCCACGCCTATGCCGAATGGGGCGCCTGGATCATCGTGCTCAAGGGCATGACGCCGATTCCCTACAAGATCGTCACCATCGCCTCGGGCTTTGCCGCCTATCCGATCCTGCCGTTCATTCTGCTGTCATTTGTTGCGCGTGGAATGCGCTTCTATCTCGTCGCCTTCCTGCTGCACCGCTACGGGCCGCGGGCGCGCGAGATCATCGAAAAACGTCTCGGCTTCTGGACCACCGCCGGCGCCCTGGTCGTGATCGTCGGCTTCGTCATCGCGGTGTTTCTGGTCTAACGTCTCCTCAGTTTCGCCACCGAATCGTCCGACCTTTGGCATGGAAACACGGGTCGCGTTCTCTTTGCCTGCGGAGCGCCAATGACCAGCGGTGCGAAAGCCTGCCTTCCGACCGGTTTTCCAAGGCAGGCGCTCGCCGCGGCTGCCGGCTCGCTGCTGCTGCTCTTCAGCCTCGCCGCCCCAGCGCAGGAAAGCAGGCCCGCGGCCAATCCGCCCGCACGCGCGGCGGCGCCGGCGCATCAGCCCGGCATGCTCGACAGCGTCGGACGCTGGTTCAAGGATTCTTTCCAACGCCTCGGCAGCAACGTGCAGGGCGCGCGTGACACGCTCGGCGGCCTGGGTGAGCGCGCCGGCGGCGCCGCGAAAGAAGCTGCGGGCGCGGCGAGGCAAGCCACCGATGCGGCGAAGGACGCCGCCGGCGCCGTCGCCCGGCTGCCGAATTCCCGGGTGGTAGAGGCGCGCGCACGCTGCACGGTCGCCGCCAATGGCGCGCCGGATTGCCGGCAGGCCGCGGCAAGCGTCTGCAAAGCGAAAGGTTTTGGCTCCGGCTCCAGCCTGGACATCCAGTCGGCGCGCAAATGCCCCGCGCGGGTCTGGCTCTCCGGCCGCTCGCCGGAGCCGGGCGATTGCGAGACGGAAGCCTTCGTCACCCGCGCGGTGTGTCAGTAGCGGCGCTTTTTCGTCAGCGATGTTTGATTGATGCCCTGGCCGGACTCGATCACGCTTTTGGCTATCTGAGATATCGCTGTAATTTTTGATCTCCACCCGGTCTACCCACGCGCGTCCGCCTGCCATGGCGCGGAGCGATGCCGTTTGTTATCGTCCAGCCGTTCCAGATTTTATCCGGGGAATGTCAGATGAAAGCCTTAATGCGCGGCATGAACTGGCTGTCCTGTCTTGTTATCGCCGGAGCGACGGCTCTGACGGCAACGCCTTCGGTGGCAGACGACAAGAACTTCTACGAAGGAAATACAATCAACATTATCGTCGGATTCGGTCCAGGCGGTGGGTACGATCTTTATGCCAGATTGCTTGCCCAGCATCTTGGCAAGCACATCCCAGGCCATCCGAGTGTTGTTGTGCAGAACATGGCCGGAGCGGGAGGCATCCGCGCCGCCAATTATGTCTATACGGCGGCGGCAAAGAACGGCACGGTCATTGCCGCCGTCAATCAGTTCGCGCCGATGTTCCAGCTCCTCGGAGGCAGCGTCGGGGAATACGACCCTGCAAAGATCGAGTGGCTCGGCAGCATGGCGTCGTCCAACAACGTCGTCTATGTGTGGCACACATCCGGTATCAAGACGCTGGACGATGCCAAGCAGCGTGAAGTTCCGCTTGCCGGCAGCGGCGTCATCTCCGATGCCAACATCTATCCGGCAATCCTGAACGCGATGGTCGGAACGAAATTCAAGGTGATCAATGGATATGAGGGCAGCAACGACAGCAATCTCGCGATCGAACGGGGTGAAGTCGCTGGACGAGGTGGCGGGGCGTATTCAACCCTGGTGAGCACCCGGCCGGATTGGCTGCGGGAGTACAAGCTGAATATCATCGCCCAGATTGGTGTCGAGAAGGACCGCGATCTCGCGAACGTTCCACTGCTGATGGACCTCGCAAAGACGGATGAAGAGCGTCAGATTGCGGCGGTTGTCACATTGCCAACCGCCATCGGGTACAACCACTGGGTCGCCCCCGGGGTGCCAGCCGACCGACTGCAAATCCTACGCAATGCTTATGCCAAGGCTCTGGCGGATCCTGAGCTCTTGGCCGATGCAAAGAAGCTCCAGCTCGATATCCGTCCGAAAACGGGCGCAGAGATCGCGGCCCTGGTGAAGAAGGCAGCGGAGACTCCGAAGGTCACTTTGCAAAAGACAGCCAAAATCTTGAGTTGGTAGCGCAGGCCTGCGCAATGGCACGATTGCTTGGTGCCCCTGGCCGGACTCGAACCAGCACTCCTTGCGGAACCTGATTTTGAGTCAGGCGCGTCTACCAATTCCGCCACAGGGGCAATGCGAGGAATATACCGGCGCGGCGCGGGCGGTTCAACCTTTGCCGGCGGAATCGACATCGGGCAGGGCGCGCGCTATGCGAAGCCCAGCCAGGGAGCTCAAGATGAGCAGGTCCAGAGTGGCGGCCTCCCGGCAAGCCGGTGGCCGGATCGAAAGCATCCTGCGTGACGAGCCGGTCGCGGCGGCGGCGAGCATCGTGGCGCTCGGGGCCATGGCGACCCTCCTCGGCGCCTGGTTCTTCGAATACGCGCTGGGCTATGCGCCGTGCCCGCTCTGCCTGCAGCAGCGGATTCCTTATTACATCGTCATTCCGCTGGCGGTGACCGTCGCTGCCGGCGCGCTTGCAGGCTGGCCCCGCCGCTGGCTCGCCGCCGGACTTGCCGTGATCGCGCTCGCCATGATCGTGAGCGCCGGGCTCGGCGCCTATCATTCCGGCGTCGAATGGAAATGGTGGGCGGGCCCGGCGGCCTGCGGCACGCTGGGCGAGCTCGGCTCGGGCAATCTGCTGGAGCGCGTGCAGACGACGCGCATCATCCGCTGCGATGAAGCGGCCTGGCGCTTCCTCGGTCTCTCGCTCGCGGGCTGGAATGTGCTGATCTCGCTCGCGCTGGCGGCGGCCGCGGGATGGGCAGCGCAAATTGTTTCAACAGGCAAGCGCAATGGCTAGCGAGCTTTCGCAAAGGGTGCTTGCGGTTTTACGCCAGTTTCCAGGTCCGGTGACGCTTCGCCCAAGTCCGGTCCGGCAGGCGATGTCAAAAATATCCACTCTGGCTGTGTTTGGTCTGGCTATTTTCGCCTGGCTCAGCCTTTTGGCCCCCTCCCTTTTGCTCGCGGTGGGATTTACGCCGATGGCTTCACCTTTGGTGATTGCGCTTATCTTGTCCGCGTTCGCCGTCCTCGGTTATGTGATGTCGTTTTCCGAGTCGGTCGTCAGCTTGTGTCTGCACCAGCAAGGCTTCGAGCTGCATTTTCCGCTGAATGGGCGCAAGGCCTCCTGGAATACGGCAATGGATTTCCAGTCTCCTTTGCTCGTCGGAGGCTACATCACCTACACGAATTGCGCGCCGCCGGGCAATTGGCTCCGCATGGTAGGTCGATGGGCGATGCTTGGTCGCGAGAGAGCGATCAACGTGACTGCATTGCGAAGCAGAGAACTGGCCACTCTCATGAATGCATGGCGCGACCGCGCCGTTGCGCAACATCAGTAGCCTTACGGCTCGAGCTCGGTGTCCCAATAGAGATAATCGAGCCAGCTGTCGTGCAGATAGTTGGGTGGAAACAGCCGGCCGTTGCGGTGCAGGTGCTGCACGCTCGGCTGATACGGCATCTGCGAGGGGTACATCGCCGATTCCTGCATGGTCTTGTCGGCCTTGCGCAGGTTGCAGGGAGAACAGGCGGCGACGACGTTGGACCAGGTGGTATGCCCGCCGCGCGAGCGCGGCAGCAGGTGATCGAAGGTGAGGTCTTCGCGCGAGCCGCAATACTGGCAGGAGAAGCGGTCGCGCAGGAAAACGTTGAACCGCGTGAAGGCGGGATGCGTCGAAGGCTTCACGTAAGTCTTCAGCGACACCACGCTCGGCAGCTTCATTTCGAAGCTGGGGCTGCGCACCGCGCGGTCGTAATTGGCGACGATATTCACGCGCTCGAGGAACGCCGCCTTGATCGCATCCTGCCAGGACCAGAGCGAGAGCGGGTAATAGCTCAGCGGACGGAAATCCGCGTTGAGCACTAGAGCCGGAAAGCCGCTGGGCGGCACGTGTACGTTCAAATCAACGCTCCCTCACGCCCGTCGCGCCTGTCGCCAAGCGCTTGATTCATAGTCTACAGGCAGCGTGACAGGATTGTGAAGTGCGCGAGCGCTATTGTTTGTTGGCGAATCAGGCGGATTTGAAGCGGCGCGATAGAAATTCCCCGCCCTGCCGCAGCCCTTCCTGATCGATCCCATGGCCGATTCCCGGGGATAAATGCCATTCCACCGGCACTTCGAAGGCCGCCAGTCCCTGCGCGGCGTGGAACAGGGCCTGCGCGGGTATTAGGTCGTCCTGCTCGCCATGAATCAGCAGGACCGGCGGCCTTGCGCGAATCTCCAGCGGAAATTTGTCGGGATCGACGTCGGGCGGCAGCACCAGCATGCCGGAATAGCCGACGATCGCCGCCGGCGCATTAGCGCGGCGCAGGCCGACATGCAGCGCCATCATCGTGCCCTGGCTGAAGCCGACCAGCGCCAGCGCCGACGGCGGTAACTGGCGGCGCTTGAGCTGCGCGTCGAGGAAGCTTTCCAGGCAGGGCGCTGCGGCGTTCACGCCGATCCAGCGCTCGTTCGGATCGCGAAACGTCAGATTAAACCATTGCCGTCCGCTCGGCGCCTGCCCGCAGGCCTCCGGCGCATGCGGCGAGACGAAGGCGGCCTGCGGCAGCAGCTGTTGCCAGGCGCGGCCGATCTCGATCAGGTCGTTGCCGTCGGCGCCGTAGCCATGCAGGAACACCACGAGCTGCCTGGCCGCACCGCTGCGCGGCTCAATGCGCGGACCGTCGAGTTCTGCCGCCATCTATTCCAAAACCTTGTTGTCGGGCTGAGCCGGCACGGGATCGCGCCGCTTGATCGCGGCATAATAGGCCCACAGCAAATGCGCTGCCACCCCGCGCCACGGCCGCCAGGCCTCCGCGCGCGCGATCATTTTCTTCGGATCGGGGCGCGACTTCAGGCCGAA
>DASSPI010000077.1:0-5547 GCA_035699705.1 Xanthobacteraceae bacterium | reverse complement strand
TGCCTCCGTCCCTGCGGGCGCTCCCGCTGCCGAAACGCTCGTCATCGAGGCCCCTTTGATTGACCCTGATCGGGTACGGCCGCCGGAAAAACCCGTGCGGCTCGTGTCGGCATTCCCGTCCAGTGCGGCGATCGATTATCCCAAACCGGCCGCGCGCCCGCTTGAAACTCCGAAGGAATGCCTCCTGGCCGAGATCTGCATCGACGATTACCTCTGGTCGCTCTACGAACGGACGCCCAAGTTCGACACGAACAAGGTGACGGAGCGAATCAAGAAGACGGTCAAGAAAAAGGGCAAATTACGGACCGTGATGACAACCATCGTGAAGTACGTCGTCGGGGACTTCACGTGGAAGGATCCGATCGCGGCACAAAAAGCCGGCATGTCGGTCAAGGATTACGTTATCGGAGGAATGGATCGCGGCTTCAAGCTGAAGCTCTACCGCGCCCTGCGCGCCGTGGAAGACGCCGGGTTCATGCCGGGCATAACGAGCGCCTTCCGCGACGATTACCGGCAAGCGATCGCATCCGGCAACAAGGCTGCGAGCGACAGCTCATACCACGGCGGCAGCCGCCGCGGCGGCTATGGCCACGGGCTTGCGGCCGATCTCGTGAGCCTCAAGGGCGAGACCCGTATGGAGCGGTACGCCGCGAGCGACGAGTTATGGAAGTGGATCGACGCGAACGAAAAGGAGCTTGGCATCGGGCGTCCGTATCGCGATCGGGACCCGCCGCATGTCGGCCCCATCGACGGCAAGGAATATGCCGATAAGCGCGCCCTGGCGAACGTGCAAAAGGCGGCAAAAACGAAGCGGGCGCAAGCGGCGAAATTGCAGACAAAGAAACCCGCGACGACTGCGCGCGCCAATCCCGCCACAACGAAACGCGCGAGCCCGGAAAAACCGTCGAAGGTGAGCAGCCTGCAAACCGGGGCGGCCGCGCAACGGTGAAGCCTACACCGCCGGACCGATGCTCGCCGGGGTCTTGATCACGCGGGCTACGGATCGGACCAGCAGTGCGGATAACCGCTGGTGCTCGTGATGACGCGAGCGGCGGGCACAGTTTTATCGGCTCGGCGCCAGCGAAATTTCCTTTGGCGGCCCGCTTTCGGGGACGATCGCAAAGGACAACCGAAACCTCGCCTTGAAGCCGGTACCGCCGAGCGGAAACTCCCACCCAGCCGCGGTCATCTTTCCCGTTTCGGGTGCGCCAAATTTCTCGCCGGTGTGAAGTTCGAGGGCCTTCAGCGAAAGCTTCTTGAGATCGTCAAACACGGCGCGGACATAATATTGCTTGCGAAACACAACGTTATCGGAAAAACCGAACCCCAGGTGATCACGCTCTCCGACATAGACATCAAGCCGCATAACAATATCTGTATCCTTCTTGGCAGCATTCCCCGTTTGGTCGTTAGGGGCGACGAGCTCCGTGGTGTTCAGCCATCCTTCCCAGATCAACCGATCTTTTCCGGCCCAATCAAAAGTGACCTTTGGATCCGTCAGGTCGGTGCTGTTGAACGGCCCATAGCAATTCTCCGCTTCGGCGCTCTGATGAAACAGATCAAAATCTACGCCGCGCGGTTTGATGCTGACGCCAAAAAAGAACTCGCTTTTGCCGAAGATATCCCCTCCTCGGGTGATCTCGCCTTCGAGCATATTCAGCCGGACGTAGATATTGCCGAACAGAAAACGCGTGGACACCTCGAAGGCTTCACGCGACGTGACCAGCGAATCCGGTCCCCCGTGGCATTTGTGCACGAATGTACGCGGGGAGCCGGGAAGCTGGGCAAAATCCTGCTTTACTAGCCCGTCACTGCGATTGTAATTCGGCCCATATTCCCCGGCCACCGAGAAGGCCCGATTGAGCCAGCTCGCCACCATCGGCCCATACGTCCGGTAATTCGTGCCGACAACCGTGAGAACCCGCTCGGGCGGAAAGCGCTCGGCGAAGTGCTTGAATCCGATCGGCCCATCTTTCTGAAATTCCGGGTTGAAGTATTCCAGCTCCTTTTCGGCTCCGATCGGAATCCAATCTTTCAGAATTTGGAATGAGATTCCTTTATGCGGCGTTCCAAGCGTCACAATTTTGTTGATGTATTTCGGTGCGTCGCCTTTTTTGTAACTGCGCTGAACGGCGTCTCGCACGATCAGGCCGCCCATGGAATGGGCTATGATGTTGACTTTGGGCGTGCCAGCATTTTTCTTTTGCGATAGCACGCGAATGAACTCAATCAACCGGACCAGCGCCTCGCCGTATTTTTGGAATTTATCGCGATCGTTGAGGTCGTAGTAGCGAAACACCCAGAGAGTCTTAAGCGGATTGAAAGAGTTATCATTGATGAGCCGAGCAGCCATCCCGGTATCGATAACCACCTTGTGGCCGGAAAACAGCGAATGGTCGAATCCCGCCGGAACAAGGCTTTTATCGACAATAACCTCTTTGTCGTAATAGCCGACGACGTTGGTGGCGTCTTGATACGACCAGCGCGATTTCAAGAAACGCAGGATCAGACCTTCATAGATGTAATTCTCCCCGCGCTTTTGCGGATAGACGGTGCCATCGTTGAAGCCTTGATAAGCAACCTTCTTTTCGTCCTCGACGGAAAGACCCCCAAAGCCTCTGATTAAGATAATGGGTTGCTCGATACGCGTCGCATCCGCGGTGGCGGGTCCGGCGGGCATGATGTCCTCCCTTGCAACGGCAGCGGGTAAACACGACCAACAGCACCCGGACAATGTTCGTGCCGGGGTTCTCGACTTGCCCGGCAATTCAACTACAGGGAAATCCCCCTACAGCGCCGAACAAGGCAGCATAAGAGTGTTGGTTGGAAACGAGCCATGATCCGGACGGATGAGAATCCGGGTTTGGGGGCAGTACAATCGTATCGGCCCCTCGGCTCTATTGGCCGCGCCGGCGCCGGCAATCGCAATGCCGAGTGATACCCAGCCCTACACCGCCGGCCCGATGCTCGCCGGGGTCTTGATCACGCCGGTGAGCTTGTTCGGATCAAGTGCCATCAGCGCCGGCTCGTCGAAGACATCGCCCATTTCCGACTGCACGCCGTTGTTGGCGATCTCTTGCAGCCATTTGCGGTGAATGCGCGGATCCTGATCCTCGTATTCGATCTGACGGCCGCCTTTCTGCACCGACACGGTGCCCTGGCCTTCCCCGCTCTTCCGGCGCAAGGCGATGAAGGGATAACGCCGGCTGCCCAGGCTGCAAGCCAGATAGCGCGCGCGTGTCGGTCCGGTGTTAAAGTGCTGGTGGAACATCCAGAACGGCGGGGTATACATCACGCCGTGCCGCCAGGGAATCTCGACGAACTTGCTGTCGCCTTCGTACCACAACAGCGAATATCCCTCCCCGGTCACCGCATGCACATGCGTGCCGGCCGCGTGCCGATGCGCCTTCTTGTAGCGGCCGGCCGGCATCTCGGATGAATGGGCATGCTGCGTGCCGCTCGCCAGCACGAAGGAGCAACTGGTCGAGCCCTTGCCGCGCGCCGCCAGGTCGAACAGCTTGAAGTCGTCAAGGTTGGGAATGAAATTCGTCTCCCAGATATTGAGCCGGGCGATTTCGCCGCGGTCGACCGGGACATGCCGCCCCTCCCCTTGCCACTCCTTCGGCTGGCCGACGCGGTCGGGAAACTGGAACGGATTGTCAAAGACGAAGTCGTGGTTGTGATAGAGGTTCAGCGTCAGCGGCGCGTCATTGGTACATGACAGGCGCACGGACTTGTTCCCCGACGCGTTGAAGAACTGGTACTGGCAGTTCAGCGGGATCGCGAACAGTGCCTTCGGGCCCCATTCGAAAGTCTGCCTGTCGCCGCCCGGCAGCCAGATCGTGCAGGAACCCTGGCCCGAGAGCACATAGATAAAGCACTCGTAGAGATGCTTCACCGGCGCCGTCTTGGCGCCGGGCGGAATCTCGACGACGTAATTGGCCATGAAGTCCCCGCGGCCATGGGTATGCGCAAAAGCGCCGCGCGCGCCGTACCAGTCCCATGGCGCCGTTTCGACCGCCAGGAGGTCGAGGCCGAAATCCTCATGGATGGGAATCCGCTGCTGCTTGGCCCAGTCGAGATAGGCGTCAACCAGGAAGCTGCCGCCTGCCTGGAGCTCGGCGGCGGACTTGGCGTCAGAGACTTCGTCGGACATGAATTTCCGTAGCTCTCACACCGCCGGCCCGATCGACGCCGGCGTCTTGATCACGCCGGTCAGCTTTTTCGGATCGAGCGCCAGGAGCGCGGGCTCGTCGAAGATATCGCTCATTTCCGACTTCACGCCGTTCTTGGCGATCTCTTCCAGGAACTTGCGGTGGATGCGCGGATCCTGGTCCTCGAATTCGATCTGCCGGCCGCCCTTCTGCACCGACACCGTGCCCATACCTTCCGCGCTCTTCTTGCGCAGCGAGATGAAGGGGTAGCGCCGGCTGCCCAGGCTGCAGGCCCAATAGCGCGCACGCTCGGGGCCGGTGTTGAAATGCTGGTGGTACATCCAGAACGGCGGCGTATACATCACGCCGTGCCGCCAGGGGATCTCCACGAATTTGTCGTCGCCCTCGTACCACAGCAGCGAATAGCCGACGCCGGTCACCGCATGCACATGCGTTCCGGCGGCGTGGCGGTGCGCCTTCTTGTAGCGGCCGGTTGGGATTTCGGATGAATGCGAGTGCTGGGTGCCGTCCGCCAGCACGAAGGAGCAGTTGGTCGAGCCCTTGCCGCGCGCGTTGTATTCGAACAGCTTGAAGTCCTTCAGGCTGGGAATGAAGCTGGTCTCCCAGATGTTGAGCTTGGCGATGTTGCCGCGGTCGACCGGCACGTGCTTGCCCTCGCCCTGCCACTCGTTCGACTTTCCGAAACGCTCGGGGAACTGGTACGGGTTGTTAAAGACGAAATCGCGGTTGTGATAGAGATTGAGCGTCACCGGCGCGTCGTTGGTGCAGGACAGGCGGATGGCCTGCTGCCCCGAGCCGTTGAAGAACTGGTACTGACAGTTCAGCGGGATCGCGAACAGCGAGGTCGGACCGAATTCAAAAGTCTGCTTCTCGCCGTTCGGCAGCCAGAGCGTGGCCGAGCCGTGGCCCGCGAGCACATAGACGAAGCATTCATAGAGATGCTTCACCGGCGCGGTCTTGCTGCCGGGCGGGATCTCGACGACGTAATTGGCCATGAAGTCGCCGCGGCCGTGGGTATGCGCGAAGGCGCCGCGCGCGCCGTACCAGTCCCATTTGCCGGTTTCGATCGCCAGCAGGTCGAGGCCGAAATCCTCGTGAATGGGAATCCGCTGCTCCTTGGCCCAATCGAGATAGGGCTCGACCAGGAAGTTGCCGCTCTTTTCGGCCTCGGCGGCGGATTTGATTTCGGCAACGGCTTGCTCTGACATCAACTTCTCCTGGATGGGCGGGATTTGCCTAGGGCATAGCGAAGGCCGCGGCAGCGGGCAATGGCCGCTTGCTGGCTGGAAAGCCGCGCGGAGATCGCGGCGTGCGCTCAAGCCGCGCATAACGCAATAAGTTATTGCCATAATCGACAGGCGGCCGCGGTGCC
>DASSPI010000076.1:0-25654 GCA_035699705.1 Xanthobacteraceae bacterium | reverse complement strand
CCGTGCTTGCCGAGACCGCGCGCTAGTGCCTGATCTGCCCGGCTCTTGATTTCCCCGCATTCTGTAGGCACCAACAGCGCTCAACCAAACATGCAGCGTCCGTAATGGCCAAGCCAAGCTTCTACATCACCACCGCGATCTCCTATCCCAATGGCGCGCCGCATATCGGCCACGCCTATGAGGCGATCGCGACCGACGCCATCGCGCGCTTCATGCGGCTCGATGGCTACGACGTCTATTTCCTCACCGGCACCGACGAGCATGGCCAGAAGATGCAGCAGACCGCCGTGAAGGAGGGGATCACTCCCGCGCAACTGGTCGAGCGCAACGTGCCGCGCTTCCAGGACATGGTGAAGCGGATGGATTGCTCCAACGACGATTTCATCCGCACCACCGAGGAACGGCATCGCCGCTCCTCCGCCGCCATCTGGGAGCGGATGGAGAAAGCCGGCGATATCTATCTGTCGAAATACGCCGGCTGGTACTCGGTACGCGACGAAGCTTTCTACGACGAGAGCGAGACGACCGTCACGCAAGCCGGCGTGCGCATGGGCTCGCAAGGCACGCCGGTGGAATGGGTGGAGGAGGAGAGTTATTTCTTCAGGCTCTCCGCCTATCAGAACAAGCTGCTCGAACTCTACAGGCGGCAGCCGGATTTCGTGCTGCCGAAGGAACGGCTGAACGAAGTGGCGAGCTTCGTGCGCGGCGGACTGCAGGATCTGTCGATCTCGCGCACCACCTTCGACTGGGGCATCCCGGTACCGGGCAATCCCAAGCACATCATGTATGTGTGGGTGGACGCGCTGACCAATTACATTACCGGCGTCGGCTTTCCCGATACCCAAAGCGAGCAATACAGGCGCTATTGGCCGGCCGCTCTGCATGTCATCGGCAAGGACATCGTGCGTTTCCACGCGGTCTATTGGCCGGCCTTCCTGATGTCGGCGGGCATCGAGCTGCCGCGCCGCGTTTTTGGCCACGGCTTTCTGTTCAACCGCGGAGAGAAAATGTCGAAGTCGGTCGGCAACGTGATCGATCCTTTCGCCCTGGCCGACGCGTATGGCGTCGATCCGCTGCGCTACTTCCTGTTGCGCGAGGTGCAGTTCGGGCAGGACGGCACCTATAGCCACGAAGCGATCGTCAACCGGACCAACGCCGATCTCGCCAACGATCTCGGCAACCTGGCGCAACGCTCGCTCTCGATGATCGGCAAGCAGCTGGGCGGCGTGCTGCCGCAGCCGGGAGAATTCAGCGAGACCGACAAGGCCATATTGGCGTCGGCGGATGCCATGATCGGCAACGCGCGCGAGCAGATGAAGACGCAGCAGCTGAACCAGGTCTTGAATCAGGTCTGGGACGTGGTGGCGGAAGCCAACCGTTATTTCGCCGGCGAGGCGCCCTGGGCGGCCGCCAAGACCGACCCGGCGCGCATGGGCACCATCCTTTACGTGACCGCGGAAGTGATCCGGCAGGTCGCCATTCTGGCGCAGCCTTTTATGCCGGGATCGGCGAAAAAGCTGCTCGATCTATTGGCGGTGCCGGACGGTCAACGCGACTTCAGCCGGCTCGGCGGCGGCCAGCGGCTGGCGCCCGGTTCAAAGCTGCCGGCCCCGGCGGCGGTGTTTCCGCGCTATGTCGAGCCCGAAGCCAGCGCGCCGAAATAACGCCAACATCCATCATGCTGATCGACAGCCACTGCCACCTGGATTTCCCCGATTTCGCCAGCGAGCTTGACGCGGTGGTGGCGCGCGCGAAGGCGCAAGGCATCGGCCGCATCGTCACCATCTGCACGCGGGTGAAACGCCATGGCGAGCTGATCGCCATCGCGGAACGCTTTCCGGATGTCTATTGCTCGGTCGGCACGCATCCGCATCATGCGCAGGAGGAGCCGGACATCGGCACAGGTGAGTTGGTCGAGCGCACCCGGCATCCCAAGGTGGTGGCGATCGGCGAGGCCGGGCTCGATTATCACTACCACCACAGCCCGCGCGACATGCAGGAAAAAAGTTTCCGCGCGCATATCGCGGCCGCACGCGAAACCGGGCTTCCGCTGGTCATCCACGCGCGCGAGGCGGATACCGACGTCGCGCAAATCCTGACGGAAGAAACGGGGAAGGGCGCCTTCCCGGCCGTGTTGCATTGCTTCACCGGCGGGCGCGATCTCGCCATGGCCGCAATCGATCTCGGCCTGTCCATCTCCTTCACCGGCATCCTGACGTTCAAGAATTCGCAGAACCTGCGCGACATCGCCAGGGAGCTGCCGGCCGACCGCATCCTGGTGGAAACCGACGCGCCTTACCTCGCGCCCGGGCGTTATCGCGGCAAACGCAACGAGCCTGCCTTTGTGGTGGAAACCGCGAAGGTACTGGCCGAGGTGCGCGGCGTCTCGCCGGGCGAGATCGCCCGACAGACCACGGAAAACTTCTTCCGCCTGTTCAGCAAGGTCCCGCCACCGGCGGCAGCGGCATGACACTGACTTTCACCATTCTGGGCTGCGGCTCCTCCATGGGCGTGCCGCGTGCCGCGCTTGGCTGGGGCGCTTGCGACCCGTCCAACCCCAGGAACCGTCGCCGGCGCTGTTCCTTGCTGGTCGAGCGCAGCGATGGCGATACCGGGGTGACCAGCGTGCTGGTGGATACCTCGCCCGACTTGCGCGAGCAGCTTCTGGCGGCCGATGTGCATGCGCTCGACGCCGTCATGTTCACCCATGCGCATGCCGACCACACCCACGGCATCGACGACCTGCGGCCGCTGTTCATCCAGGCGCGCCGGCGCGTGGATGTCTATTTCGATGAGGCCACCGGCCGCGAGCTGCGCACTAAATTCGGCTATTGCTTCCAGACGCCGCCCGGCAGCGAATATCCGGCCATCCTGCAGAGCCACCCGGTCGTTGCCGGCGAGCCGGTAATCGTTAACGGGGCCGGCGGCGCGATCACGGCCTTGCCGGTGCTGCAGCAGCATGGCGACACCCATTCGCTCGGCTATCGCTTCGGCGGGCTGGGCTATTCCTGCGACATCAGCGGACTGCCGGAGGCCAGCGTCGAGGCTTTCAGCGGGCTTGAGGTCTGGATCGTGGATGCCTTGCGCTACGCGCCACATCCGAGCCATTTCGCGCTCGACGACGCACTGCGCTGGATCGAGCGGCTGAAGCCGAAGCGCGCGATCCTGACCAACCTGCATTCCGACCTCGACTACGAGGCGCTGCGGGCCAAGCTGCCGCCGCATGTCCAGCCTGCGTATGATGGCCTCAAGCTGGCCTTGCCGGCTTAATCCGATTTCTAGCGCAGTTCTCTTTTATCCTGTCTTTTAAATGCCTTAGCCGGCCTTCCTAATTCACCGGCCAGATCCTTATGTTCCATAATATGTCTTATGCGAATCCGGCGCTGGCGCCGGAACGCCCTGCAATTCTGCGGGTTGGTTTTTTGGTGATCCCTTCCATCCCAATTTCGAGGTGATGCCGTGAGCAACAACAAGGTCAGAAAATTAGAACTCCGGAAGTCGCCGGCAGTGCTCGATACACCCACCGACCTTGCCGAAGACGCGGTGCGCGATATCTCCAAGGCGATGAACGTGATCCTGGCGGATTCCTTTGCGCTCTATCTGAAAACCAAGAACTTTCACTGGCATGTCAGCGGGCCGCACTTTCGTGACTATCACGAACTGCTGGACGAACAGGCCACCCAGATCTTCGGCGCCACCGACGATATGGCCGAGCGGGTGCGCAAGATCGGCGGGATGACGCTGCGCTCCATCGGCGAGATTTCGCGGCTCCAGAGCATCAAGGACAACGAGGAAAATTACGTCCCCCCGGTGGACATGCTGAAGGAGCTGATGGAAGACAACAAGGCCGTGGCGAAGGCCATGCGCGAAGCTCACGGGCTGTGCGACGAGCACGAAGACGTAGCGACCGCAAGCATGCTGGAAATCTGGATCGACGAGGCCGAGAAAAGGGCCTGGTTCCTGTTCGAGGCGAGCCGCAAACCGGACCAGACCGGGCACTGACCCGGTAAGGCTTCGCGCCGGTGCGGCCGGTCTGATACGGTCCCGGGCCTTTGCCAGGGATCGTTATGACACCGTCGCGCGATATCTCCCGACTGATCGAGATCATGGCCGCCCTGCGGGCGCCGGATACCGGCTGTCCCTGGGACCTGAAGCAGGATTTCTCGACCATAGCGCCCTATACCATCGAGGAAGCCTATGAGGTGGCGGACGCCATTGCGCGCAGCGACCTGAGCGACCTGCGCGAGGAACTGGGCGATCTCCTGTTACAGGTGGTCTATCACGCGCGCATGGCGCAGGAGCAAGGCGCCTTCGATTTCGGCGACGTGGTGCAGGCCATCACCGAAAAGATGATCCGGCGGCATCCGCATGTCTTCGGCGAGGCTGGCGGGCTCAGCCATGAGGCAGTGGGCAAGCTCTGGCAGGAGATCAAGGCCCGGGAGAAAGCTGCCCGGCCGGAGAGCCCCGCTACGGAAGGCGCCCTCGCCGGCGTACCGCTTGCGCTACCCGCGCTCACCCGTGCGCTGAAACTGCAGAATAAGGCCGGCGAAGTCGGCTTCGACTGGAACGATCCGCTCGCCGTGCTCGCAAAAATCCGCGAGGAGGCCGATGAGATCGAATCCGAGCTGAAGGCTGGAGAGCGGGACAAGGCGGCGCACGAGGTCGGCGACCTTCTGTTCGCGGTCGTCAACCTGGCCCGCCATCTGCAGGCCGATCCGGAGGCCGTGCTGCGGCAAACCAATGCCAAATTCGAGCGGCGCTTCGCATCGATTGAGCGCGCCCTCGCCCGGCGCGGCGCATCGCCAAAGGATTCGTCGCTGGCCGAAATGGATGCGCTGTGGAACGCGGCGAAGACGGAAGAATAGCCTGTATGCCCAACGTTCATGTGACCATCGCCACCTGGGACTATGACCACGTCCGCGATTTGCGCATGGGCGAAATCCGGCCGGTCGGTATCGACGTGACCTGGCTCGATCTGAACATGCACGAGATCTTCGCGCGGTTTTTGGCCAACCGCGAATGGGACGTCTCGGAACTGTCCTTCGCGAAATACATCGCCGAAGCGAGCGGCCCCGATCCCGATCTCGTGGCCCTGCCCGTCTTCCTGCGGCGCGAGTTCCGTTACGGCATCATCTATGTCAACCGCCATCGAATCCGCACGCCGGAGGACTTGCGCGGCAAACGGATCGGAATTCCTGAATGGGCGCAGACCGCGACGGTCTATATCCGCGGCGCGCTGCAGCACGACTTCGGCGTGCCTTTCACCGAGATTGAATGGATGCAGGCCGGCGTGAATGAAAAGGGCCGCGCCGAGAAAGTCGAGATGGACCTGCCAAAGGGTGTGCGTCTCACTGTCGTGGCCGGCAAGTCGCTCAGCGACATGCTGGCGGCGGGGGAGATCGACGCCGCGATGTGCGCGACGGCGCCGGATTGCTTCGGAAAGCACCCCGACATCGTGCGGCTGTGGCCGGATTTCACCGCCATGGGCGAGGCTTTCTACGCCAGGACGCGCGTCTATCCGATCATGCATGTGGCGGTGATGCGCAAGGCCATCCTGAAGGACAATCCCTGGATCGCGCGCAATCTCTACAACGCCTTCGACCAGTCGCGCCGGCAGAGCCTGGCGCGCCTGCGGCGCCCCGGCTATATCGCGCTGCCCGGCCATGGCGAGCAGGCGGAAGCCGCAATCAAGAGCTTCGGCGGCGACTATTTTCCCTACGGCATCGAGGAGAACCGCGCCGCGCTCGAGCTGTTCCTGCGCTACGCGCACGAGCAAGGCATCGCCCGGCGCCCGATGACGCCGGAGGAGATTTTCCCGCCGGGCATCATGGTGAAAGCGGCGGTGTGAAGAGCCCTCCCCCTACGGGACGCCAAAGGTCCTATTTGCAGTCCGCTTTGGGTGCCAGGTCGTTTTCACCGAAATACTCGAACCGACAAGACATGCCTTCTTTGAGGTCGGAGGCCTTTGACTTTGTTCCTGCGATGGTCACGCTTGTTTCGCGGGCATCCACTTCCAGCTTGATGGGGGTGCCGGTTCCACTATTCACCGTGAGCACGCCGTTTGCGACATTCGTAACTGATCCTTCCATCACCTTGAGCTTGACATTCACGACCTCGCCGGCTTCCAGGATCTTCATCGCACGGTCATAGACCGCGGACGGGTAATTCGCGAACTGGGCGATAAACTTCTCGGTCTGCTCTCCCGTCAAGGACGCGATCGGCATGTCCTGCTTGCGAGCCTCCGCCAGGAATTCCGGGTCTGTCATCGTCGCGTTGAAGGCATTGCGAAGGGCTTCTGCGCGGTCGGCTGGAATACCCGGGGGCCCTGAGATCGGCCGCCCGAGAGCATGCGTCCCATAAATCACATGCATGATCTTCTTGTCGTCCTCACTTTTCGCGAAATCATAAATGTGAGGCACCCCTTTCAGCTCGTCGCTCTTTTCGAAGCCGGTCTGAATGATCGGCTTTATCTCTCCCGATTCCCAATCCTGGCGCCGGGTGGTCTTGAGCGAGGACAGCGCGAAGCCGCAGCCTCCCTGAACCTCGCCGCGGCTCATTGCGAGAAGGACATGCGTGGAGCCGGGATACCCGTTCACCACTTGAATGCGAGTCCCGAACAACGCATTGAAGGCGCGGGCATGCGTACTGTTGACGGCCGTGGGGCCTGAAGCGCCAAAGATGGCGCTTTTCGTGAACAGTTCCTGGAATGAATTGATCTTGGAGGCGGCGCTGACGACGCATGTGCCGATCGTCTGGTCCATGTTTCCGATCCAGGTGAACTTGTCCATCTCGAATTGGGCTTTTGTTTCGCCCATCTTGACCGAAAACAGCGTCGAGGAAGCGAACATGCCGAGCGCGGTGCCATCCTTCGGCGCGGAATTATAAATGTGGTTCGCGGCCACCAGGCTTCCCGCGCCCGGCATGTTGCGCATCAACACTGTGGGATTGCCAGGAATGTGACGCCCCATGTGCCGGGTAAGCGCGCGCGCATAGGCGTCGTAACCGCCGCCGGGCGGGTAGCCGACGATGATGGTGACAGTCTTGCCTTTGTAGAAATCCGCGACGTCAGCCGTGGCACCCGTGGAACAGGCGAGCATCGCGCACACGGAAACCAAACTGCCGCCCAGGCGTCCTGATTTGCTCATTTTCCCTCCCAGTAGATTAGCTCCCGAAAAAGGATGCTGATTTTTATCTTCTTCCCGTCGTACAGCGCCGCGTCAGGCGATGACGACATCGACCAGTGCCGTCCTTCCCTTTCTGGTCGCGTCGTATCCGCGCTTCAGGGCGGCGACCAAATCATCGGGGCTTTCGACCTGTTCGCCGTAACCGCCAAATGCTTCAATCACTTTCACGTAGTCTGGGCCGTTGATGTGTGTTCCGAAATGCGTGTTGGTTTCGACCGCCGTGCCGTCGGGATAGAGCCGCTTGTGCATATTCTGCATGGCAGCATATTTTTTGTTGTTGAAAATGACCACCATAATCGGCAGGTCGAAATCGCGTGCCGCGCCAAAGCCCTGCAGAACGGGATTATAGAGAAAAGCGCCGTCACCGATCAGGGTGACGACAGGACGATCGGGGTTCGCAAGTTTCAACCCCAATGAAAGTCCGATCCCCTGACCGAGGCCGCCCTGCCGCGTGAACAGACACTGCGGCTTGTTCAACGCGATATGCTCGCGCAGCAAATTTGTGTGGGTCGTGACTTCGTCCAGATAGATCGTGTCGTCCGGCATCGCTTCATTGAGCGCCGCACAAAGCCAGATAGCGTCGATGGGAGCCTTCTTGCGCGCCGCCGCTTGCCGCGCGCGGCGGCGGTTCGCCAGTTCGTCGTGAGAAGCCGTAAGCCTTGCGCGCCGCTCGGCAATGCTGCGCTCGTCGATGCGGATCGCATCCAGCGCATTGGCAAGGTCGGTGAGGACGCTGGTGGTGTCACCTTCGAGGTAGATATCGGCCTGATGACATTGGTAGGCCATATACGGCCGGTGGGGGACTTCATCGATATCAACGACGATGGCGTTCGGCGGCCGCTTGCTTGGCGGATACCACGGTGTCCGCGTGTTGATGACAATCGCGAGGTCGGTATCGTTCCAAAACTTGTTGAAGTCGTGCCCCTGATGCATCGGGTGGTCTTTTGGGAAATTCACGAAGATCGCTCCCGGTCTTTCGACCACCGGCAGGGCGATTTTATCGCTCAATGCCACGAGTGCGCGGAATGCCTCTGCGTCCCGTCCCGCTGCTTCGGTGAGCACCACCGGGTTGCGCGCCTTGGCGAGGAGCTCTGCAACCTTTTTGACATCGTCCGGTGCAGATACGAGTTTCGGGGCAGCCGGAACCTCCTGCCGCTTTTCCGGTCTCGTCCAGCCGGCCATCATTGTCTCTTGGGGAATTGAGAGATACGTCGGTCCGACCGGCGTCCGCTGCGCCATCTCTCCCGCTCTGATGATGCTCTGGTAAATCGTGTGCGGGCTTGCGGTCTGGCAGGCGAATTTCACCAGCGGTTCGACGAGCCGCTGCGGGCCGCCGACAATGGAGAGATTGTCGGTCCACTGACGCCCGGGATCGAGACTCGGGTCCTCGCCAAAGGTGACAGACTCGCCTGAGATGACGAGCATCGGGACCCCGGCGATCAGCGAGCCATGGACGCCCATCAATCCTTGCAGAAGACCGGATCCGGCGTGGAGAAGCACCGCCTGCATCCGCCCTGTCGCCAGCGTATAGCCGCACGCAATGTCGACCGCGAGGGTCTCATGCCAGCAGTCCATGAATTTCGGGCCAGGCTTGCCCTGATGAATCTGGTTGGCCATGGCTTCCCAAATCGACGACCATTCGGTCCCCGGCGAGGACAGGATGTACTCGACCTTGAGATCCCGAATTGCTTCCAGTATCGCGTCACCGCCATCCAGATGATTTTTCACAAACCCGCACCCCTCATTGTCTTGACGGTATGGCGATCGCTCGCGCCGGCGACGCGATCGTAAAACGATAGATCCACGTAGGCGGCCGGATTCGCGATTGCCGCATCGGCTCCTTCTGTCTCGGCCCGGACATCAAGGACGGTTGCAAAGCCGGCGTGGTTGAACTTCGCGCGGGGCGTGAAGCCTTTGTTGGGATCGCGGAGCTGCTCATAAGTTGCCTGCGCGACTGCCATTGTAAGTCCGAGGCGTTGTCGGAGCAGGTCCACGCCGGCATTTCGGTTCGCATCGTCGCCGAGCCATTGAAGTGCCTGCAGATAGCCGGCGATATAGCGTTCGACGGTCGCCGCGTTGTCTTCGGCCCAAGCGCGCAGCGCGAAGGCGCCGCCGGCCTGATAAGGTCCCACAAGGTCGTCGAGCGAGCCAAGGCTGACCATTCCCGCCAGCAAGGCTTCGGCCGAAAACGGCGGATTGAGTATGGCTCCCGCGAGAGTGCGATCCTCCTGGAGGGCACGCAGCCGCTTGGCTCCATTGCCGACAGGCCGCAGTTGGTAGTCTCTTCCAAACTGCAACCCGTGCTCGGCGAGCACTTTGCGTGCCAATAACGCATAAGCAGTATCCGGCGAATCCACCGCGAGCGTCCGCCCCGCAAGGTCCGAGAAGGATCGGATGGACGGCGACACGATGAAATCATTCATACCGCCCTCGCCGCCCATGAATATGATGACGTCGTGGCCGGCCTTGATCATGGCCAGGGCGTTATCCACGGCTGCCTGCACGATGTTGATTTCGCCCGCTGCAAGGCCGGTACGTTGCTCCTTGGAGCTGCCGGTTTCGTGCAGAACGAAGTCCAGTCCGTGTTCCGCAAACAGATTGCGCTCGACACCCGCCCACAGCGGCAGCGCTTTCGCATTGGGGAATGTGCTAACCACTACGCGGAGCATGTCGTCTTCTCTGGCGGCGCTGACATCAGGGAGCTCATCTGCCCCGCGGATCCACGATCTTCGGGCCGAGCTTGATGTTGAGCCGCTGGACGTCCTCGGGGCTGAAGTCCTCGTCGGTCTTCAGGCCAGCGGCCCGGATGCCGGCAAGCGCGCACAGGTCGTCGACTTCATTGACGTCGCCGGTTACGCCCAGCGCCCCCATGATCTCCCCGGCTTCGTCGCGTATGAGCTGAGCGCCGGCTTCCAGGAAAATGGGCCCATCGGCGATCGCGCGAAGGGTGTCCATGAAGAGCGGCTTTTCACGCGCCTTCTGCAAGACCATGCGTGAGGAGCGGTGCATGGCCAGCGCGGCAAATGCCTTTCCGCGGGAAACCTCGAACCGCATGATGGAAGCACCATCCTGCTTCAGGAATGCCTTCACGCGGCCGCCGGCGTCGAGCACGATGGCGGCGAGGCCATGCGCCTTGATGGCTTCCGCATGCTTGAAAGTTTCCAGGATGATGGAAAGCGCCTGGTCCATCGTGATGCCGCGCATGATTCCTGAGATCCTCTGTTGCTTCCGATGTGGCGCTAAGGCGCGAATTTCGCTTTCACCCGCTCCATGACGGCTGGCTCAGCGCGGACGGTGAGTTTGAGCTTGCCGTCCTCGCCCAGAATTTTTCCGAGCACTTCGGTATGCCGGTGCAGCCAGCTCACGCCCGCGCCGTCCGATGGATCGAGCATCACCTCCTGCATCACACGGCCCGCGCCGATACCGGCCTCGATCGCGGCTCGCAACCGCTCGAGCCCCTCCCCGGTCACCGCCGATACCAGGACCGGCTTGCGCTCGCCCTGCCGGCGTTCGGCGATATTCGCCAGCTCGCTGCGCCGCTCAGGCGTCAGGCGGTCGATCTTGTTCCAGATCTCGACCAGACGCTTGTCGTTCGGCTCGATGCCGAGTTCGCGCAGCACATTCGCCACGTCCTGCGATTGCGCCTCGGCTTCCTCGTGCGACACGTCGCGCACATGCAGGATCACATCGGCCTCGATCACTTCTTCCAGCGTGGCGCGGAAGGCCGCGATCAGCATGGTCGGCAGGTCCGAAATAAAACCCACGGTGTCGGAGAGGATGATGCGCGCGCCATGCGGCAGATCGACCGCGCGCAAGGTCGGATCAAGGGTGGCGAACAGCATGTCCGCCGACAGCACGCTCGCTTGCGTCAGCTGATTGAACAGCGTGGACTTGCCGGCATTGGTGTAACCGACCAGCGCGACAATCGGATAAGGCACGCGCTTGCGGCTCTCGCGATGCAGTTTTCGCGTGCGCTTGACCTTGTCGAGCTCGGCTTCGATGCGCGCAATCCGCTCCTCGATCACGCGCCGGTCTGCTTCGATCTGGGTCTCGCCCGGTCCGCCGAGGAAGCCGAAACCGCCGCGCTGGCGTTCGAGATGGGTCCAGGAGCGCACCAGGCGGCTTTTCTGATAGGTCAAATGCGCATGTTCGACCTGCAAGGTGCCTTCCCGGGTGCGCGCCCGGCGCCCGAAAATTTCCAGGATCAAACCGGTGCGGTCGAGCACCTTGGCGTTCCAAGCCTTTTCCAGATTGCGCTGCTGCACCGGAGAAATCGCGCAATCCATCACCACGATGCCGGCCTGCTGGGTCTTCACCAGGCCGGCGATCTCCTCGACCTTGCCCTTGCCGATATAGCTGGCGGGCGTGATGGCCGAGAGCGCGATCAGGCCGGAACCAACCACGTCGAGATCGATGGCGCGCGCCAGCCCGACCGCTTCCTCCAGCCGGGTATCGGGTGGACGTGTGTCCTGCGTCGCGGACGTTTTTGGTTTCGGCGCGGTACGCCGCAAGAAGGGTTCGAGCACGATAGCGCGTCCGGTCGCCGAGCCGGTGTCGACCGGGCTCAGGCGATCCGCACGCGTGCTGCGCCGGCGTGGTTCCAACTAGTCCTTATCCCCGCCCGGCGCCTCCTCGGCGCCTTCGAACAATTGGATCGGGTGTCCCGGCATGATGGTCGAGATCGCGTGCTTGTAGACCAGCTGGGAATGACCATCCCGGCGCAGCAGCACGCAGAAATTATCGAACCAGGTCACCACGCCCTGCAATTTTACGCCGTTCACCAGAAAAATCGTGAGCGGGATTTTGCTCTTTCGGACGTGATTGAGGAATGTGTCCTGTAAATTTTGAGCGCGTTCGGCGGCCATTGCCGTGTTCCGTTTTATGCTCGTCTGTAGCGCGAGCTGTTTTTTCCCCGAAGCCGCTCACCTGTCGCACGGCGAGGGCCGGGATACCGCCATTAGATGGTAGGCAAAGGAAGCGCGCAAGCACAACTTAGGATTAGCCAGCTACAAAACGCTTCAAACAAACTCGCTATAGCGATGAAAATCCTGACGTAATGCGGTTGCAACCAGCCCGGGCGCGCCGTTCCCGACTGGCCGGCCATCGATACTGACCACCGGCATGACGCTCTGGCTGGCCGAGGTGATAAAGGCCTCCCGCGCGGCATAGGCCTCTTCCGCCGTGAAGGGCCGCTCATCCAGCTCAAGTCCTTGAGCCTTCAGCACATTGAGCAGCACCGTGCGCGTGATCCCGCGCAGGATGCCGTGATCGGCCGGCCGCGTAATCACCTTGCCCTCGCGGCTGACGATCCAGGCATTGGAGGATGAGCCTTCCGTCACGTAGCCGTCCTTGCCCACGAACCAGGCTTCCTTGGCTCCCTGCTCCTTCGCTGCCTGTTTGGCGAGCACATTCGGCAGCAGCGCGATGGCTTTGATGTCGACCCGCTCCCAGCGGTTCTCCGGCACTGTGATGACCGCGATGCCGGTCGCTGCGGTGCGTTCGGCGGCGGAGGAATCCGTGCTGCGGGCGGTCACGACGACGCTCGGCGCCGTATCGGGGGGCGGAAAGGCATGGTCGCGGCGCGCCACACCGCGGCTGACCTGCAGATAAACCAGCCCGTTGCGCACCCGGTTGCGCTGCACGGTCTCGCGCAATACCACGCGCAAAGCCGCAAGCGACATCGGCATGGCGATCTTCAGTTCCACCAAGGAGCGCTGCAGGCGGCGCATATGCAGTGGCTCGTCGACCATGCGCCCATCCCTCACCTCGCAGACTTCGTAGACGCCGTCGGAGAACTGATAGCCGCGATCCTCCACATGTACCGTGGCTTGCGCGAACGGCAGATAGCGTCCGTTGACATAGGCGATGCGTGACATCGTGGGTCTATTCCTGGAGCGGGATCTTGCTGCGGATGATCCGGTACGAAAATCGATTCTCACCCCGGATCAAGTCCGCGGCATGCTTTGTCGGGATCATGCCTCAGCCTATACCCAGCGCCTTGAGCTTGCGGTGCAGCGCCGAGCGCTCCATGCCGACAAATTCCGAGGTGCGGGAGATATTGCCGCTGAAGCGGTTGATCTGCGCCACCAGATATTCGCGTTCGAACACCTCGCGCGCTTCGCGCAGCGGCAAACCCATGATCTGCTCGCCGCCATTGCCGTTCGGCATGGCCGGCACCATGGAGCCGACGTCCTGCGGCAGCATATCGGCGGTGATCACGGCGTCCACGTCGCCGCCCGCCAGGATCATCAACCGCTCGACGTTATTGCGCAGCTGCCGCACGTTGCCCGGCCAGTCGTGCAGTTGCAGCACCGCCATGGCGTCCGGCCCAATCTGCCGCTTGGGCAGGCCGGTGGATTGCGAAATCTGACCCATGAAATATTCGACCAGGTGTGGAATGTCCTCGCGGCGCTCGGCCAGCGAGGGCACACGGATCGGCACCACTGACAGCCGATGGTAGAGATCTTCGCGGAATTTGCCGGCGGCGATATCCGCCTCGATATTGCGGGCGGTGGAGGAAATGATCCGCACGTCCACCGAGACCTTGGAGCTGCCGCCGACGCGTTGGAAGGTCTGGTCCACCAGCACGCGCAGGATCTTGTTCTGCGTCTCGCGCGGCATATCGGCGATCTCGTCGATAAAGACGGTGCCGCCGTTGGCTTCCTCCAGGGCGCCGATCTTGCGGCCGTGTGAGCCATTCGACTCATCGACGCCGAACAATTCGACTTCCATCCGCTCCGGCGTGATCGCGGCCGCATTGATGACCACGAAGGGCGCTTCGGCGCGGGCGGACAACCGGTGCAAGGTGCGCGCGGCCAGTTCCTTGCCCGATCCCGAGGGGCCGATGATCAGAATGCGGCTGTTGGTCGGCGCCACTTTCTCGATGGTCTGGCGCAATTGATTGATCGGCGGCGAATGGCCGATCACCGAGGACGGCAGCGGCGCGAGCTGCTTCAGCACCTTTACCTCGCGCTTGAGCCGGGAGTTTTCCAGCGCGCGGTCGGCGACCAGGACCAAGCGGTCGGTCTTGAAAGGCTTTTCGATGAAGTCATAGGCGCCGCGCTTGATGGCGGCGACAGCAGTCTCGATATTGCCGTGGCCGGAGATCATCACCACCGGCACTTCCGGATGCTGCTGCACGATTGTGTCGAGCAACTGCAGGCCGTCAAGCCGACTGCCCTGCAGCCAGATGTCGAGGAACACCAGATTGGGCCGCCGCGCGGCGATCGCCGAAAGCGCGCTGTCGCTGTCCGCGGCCGTGCGGGTGCTGTAGCCCTCGTCCTGCAGAATGCCCGAGACAAGCTGCCGGATGTCGTTTTCGTCGTCGACTACGAGAATATCCGCTGCCATGTCCTAATGCCCGCTCGCGATTTGATTGATTGAAGTTTCAGGCGACGCGGAGTCGGTCACTTCGCCGGCTGCGAAACGCAGCCGCACCCAGGCGCCGCGCGCGCCCGGCGTCTTTTCCGACGCGTCATGCAGTTCGATGCCGCCACCATGCTCTTCCAGAATCTTCCCTACGATAGCGAGACCCAGGCCGGTGCCCTTCTCGCGCGTCGTCACATAGGGTTCAAGCAGGCGGCTGCGGTTTTCTTTCGGCAGGCCAATGCCATTGTCGATGACGTCGATAATGATGTCGCCTCCCTCGCGCGCGGCGGATACGTCGATGCGGCCGCGGCCGAACCCGGCCGCGGGTACCGCCGAGATCCCCTCGGTCGCATTTTTTATGATGTTGGTGAGCGCCTGCGAAATCAGCCGCCGGTCGAAGCGCGCCGTCAGCGGTTCGGTGGCGATATCGACCTTGATGTCGATTTCGGCATGGCCGACCCGCATCAGAAACACCGCCTGCCGCACGGCATCGGCCACGTCGTCTGGGGTCATCACCGGCTTCGGCGTGCGGGCGAAGCGCGAGAACTCGTCGACCATGCGCTTGATGTCGTCCACCTGCCGCACGATGGTGTCGGTGCATTGCTCGAAGACGTCGCGGTCCTCGACAATTATTTTTCCGTATTTGCGGCGCAGCCGCTCGGCGGAAAGCTGAATGGGCGTGAGCGGATTCTTGATCTCGTGCGCGATCCGGCGCGCCACGTCGGCCCAGGCCGAGGTGCGCTGAGCGGAAACGAGGTCGGTGATGTCGTCGAGCGTAATGACATAGCCGTGGTCGGCCACCGTCTCCTGCTCGCTGGTGACGCGGACCGACAGATTACGTTCCTTGCCATTGCGGCTGATGGTCACCTGCCCCTGCCGCTGCGAGCCGGTGCGCGCGGCGGCGAGCATGTCGGCAAGCTCCGGCACCACTTCCGCCAGCGGCTTGCCGAGCGCATCGGCTTCCGCGTGGCCGATCAGCCGCTCGGCCGAACGGTTGAGGATGCTGACGCGCCCTTCTGCATCGACGCCGATGACGCCCGCACTCGCGCCGGCCAGCACCGCTTCGGTAAAACGGCGGCGGCTGTCGATCAGGTCGCGCGCGCGCACGAGATCGTCGCGCTGGGTGCGCAGTTCTTGCGTCATCTTGTTGAAGGTCTCCCCGAGATGCGCGAGGTCGCCCTCGGAGCGGCGAATGGGCAATTGCACATAGAGATTGCCGGTGGAGACGAGATTGGCGGCGCTGATCAGACGGCGGATCGGCGCCACCAGATAGTTGGCGAAATGCAGCCCGATCCAGACCGCCGACAGCGTCGCGATCAGGGCGATCACGGCATAGACCAGGGCGAAAGCGACCTGGATGCCGAAGCGGCGCTCCTGCAGCTGGACGAACTCGGCGAAGTCATACTGGAGCTTCGAAAGCCGTCCGGCGACGCGTGGATCCAGCACTTTGGCGATGAAAAGATAGGAATTCTCGTAGCTCGGCAGCTTGATGATGGCGGCGGCGTAATTGCCTTCCGGAAACAGCTTTACCTGCGGTTCGTCATCCTCGAGCGCAGCCAGCGTCTCGCGCGATGGCAGTTGAACCGGCAGATCGACTTTGCTGTCGGCCTTTTCGATCACGGCAAGATTGCGGTCGATCATCTGCGCGACGGCGAGCCCGCGGTTCGCGGCCACCACGGTGAAGCGCTGGCGGAACTGCTCGCGGTCCTGATCGAACAAACGCTTGCCGACGCTCAGCTCAAGCGCCATGGCGAGCGCCTGCGCGCGCACCGCCTCGGCGCGATCGGCGACATAGACGTCCGCCATCACCATTGAGTTTTCCATCATCGCCAAGGTGCGCGTCGACAGCAGGCGGTCGAGACCGCGGTCGAGGGTGACGCTCGCTACGATGGCGACGAGGATGGCGGGCGCCGCTGCGATAAGCGAGAACAGCGCGATAATGCGCACGTGCAGCCGGGCCGCAGCGCGGCCGCGGCGGCGCGCCTGCAGGATCAGCCAAAGCTCGCGGCCGATGATGGCGCTAAGCAGCAGGACGATCAGCAGATCGACCGCGAGCAGCGTGACGACCACTTCATGCGTCGGAGAAAGCGGCGTCAGATCGGAAAGGACCGCGAAGGTGACGAGCGCGCAGAGCAGCGCAACGATAACCGCGATCCGGCCCAAAGCGCGGTTTTCAATCCGGGCGGACGAGGCCTGAGCCACAGCCGCCTCCGCGGCGAGGGCCTGATCGAGGCTGGACATGAGATTCCTTTGACGCGCGCGAAAAGCCCCGACGGACGAGGCGTCCCCCTGACCCGGTGATGCTTTTATACAACAATGTTGCCGGATTACGACATTTCCGCGGCGAGTCCGCGGGGTTTAGCTGCCGCTACGGTAAACTTGGATATCCAGGTCCCGGATCTTCTTGCGCAAGGTGTTGCGATTAACCCCCAGAAGATCGGCCGCGCGGATCTGGTTGCCGCGCGTCGCTGCCAGCGCCGCCGATAACAGCGGATACTCCACCTCGCGCAGGATCCGGTGGTAGAGGCCGGGCGGCGGCAGCCCATTGGCGAAACCGGAGAAATATTCGCCGAGATGGCGCTCGACCGCTGCGGCCAGGCCGTCGTCCGTGACAGGCTCGCTCTGGCCCGTCGGTATTGCCGGCTGCGCCAGTTCCGATTCGATCACCGCGCCGGAAATTATTTCCTGTGGATAGAGCGCCGCGAGCCGCCGGGCCAGATTTTCCAGTTCGCGCACATTGCCGGGCCAGCGGTGGCGCTTGAGTCTTTCCAATGCGGCCTGGTCGAGCTGTTTGGCTGGCAGGCCTTCCTTTTCGGCCTGCACGAAGAAATGGCGGATCAGATCCGGCACGTCCTCGGCGCGCTCGCGCAGCGGCGGCAGGCGCAGCGGGACCACGTTCAGCCGGAAGAACAGGTCCTCACGGAACAGGCCCTGCTGGATCAAAATGCGCAGGTCCTTGTTGGTGGCGGCGATGATGCGTACGTCGGTCTTGATCGGCGTGCGGCCGCCCACCGTCGTATATTCGCCCTGCTGCAACACGCGCAGCAGCCGGGTCTGCGCTTCCATCGGCATGTCGCCGATCTCGTCGAGGAAGAGCGTGCCGCCCTCGGCCTGCTCGAAGCGGCCGGAGCTGCGGTTATTGGCGCCGGTGAAGGCGCCCTTCTCGTGGCCAAACAATTCGGATTCGATCAGCTCGCGCGGGATCGCCGCCATGTTGATGGCAACGAAAGGCCCGCTCCGCCTCTTGCCATAGTCGTGCAGCGCGCGCGCCACCAGTTCCTTGCCGGTGCCGGACTCGCCCGAGATCATCACGGTCAGATCGGTCTGCATCAGCCGCGCGAGCAAGCGGTAGATTTCCTGCATCGCCGGCGAGCGCCCGATCAGCGGAAGGGAATCGAATTCATCGGATTTGTCGGCGGCGGGCGGGCGCTCCTTCGGCTCCGACAGCGCGCGGCCGACGATCGCCATCAGCTCCTTCAGGTCGAAGGGCTTGGGCAGATACTCATAGGCGCCGCGCTCGGAGGCGCGGATCGCCGTCATGAACGTGTTCTGCGCGCTCATCACGATCACCGGCAGGTCCGGGCGCGCTTTCTTGATCCGCGGCAGCAGGTCGAAAGCGTTCTCATCCGGCATCACGACGTCGGTGATGACGAGATCGCCGTCGCCCTGACTCACCCAGCGCCAGAGCGTGGCGGCGTTGCCTGTCGATCGCACCTCGTAACCGGCGCGCGAAAGCGCCTGGTTGAGAACGGTGCGGATCGCGGAGTCGTCGTCGGCGACGAGGATGCTTCCGGAGTTCATTGGCCTCTTCCAGTTTTCATCGTGCGTTGCCGCGGCCGCAACAAAGCATCCGCGACGTCAGTGACGGCTGCCGGTTCCCGGTCTCCCGCGCCGTTACCTGAATTCTTTGCTTCCGCCACGGCGGTATCGTCCATGTCCTCAGGTGCAGCGCCCTCCCCTGCATAGATCGGGAACAGGACGCGAAAATTCGTACGGCGCGCCTGCGATTCGCATTCGACGATGCCGCCGTGATCGCCGACGATCTTCGCAACCAATGCAAGTCCCAGGCCAGAACCGGTAGGCTTGGTGGTCACGAAGGGATCGAACAAATGCGGCAACAACTCTTCCGGCACGCCCGGACCGTTGTCGCGCACGCAGAATTCCATCGGCAGGGAGACGCGCGTCTTGCTTCCCGGCAGCGAGAGCCGAACGCCGGGCCGGAAGGCGGTGGTGAGCTGGATTTCGCCGTTGTCGGAGCTGCCGACCGATTCCGCTGCGTTCTTCACCAGGTTGAGAAACACCTGAACGAGCTGGTCACGGTTGGCATAGACCGGCGGCAGCGAGGGATCGTATTCCTCGACGAATCTGATGTGGCGCGCGAAACCGGACTGGGCAAGGCGCTTCACATGCTCCAGCACGGCATGGATATTGACCGGCTCGCGCTCGACCGGGCGCTGGTCGGTGAACACCTCCAAGCGCCCGACCAGCTTCACGATGCGGTCGGCCTCGTCGCAAATCAGCCGGGTCAGCGTGCGGTCGTCGTCGCTGGCGGATTGTTCCAGCAGCTGCGCCGCGCCGCGAATACCCGAAAGCGGATTCTTGATCTCGTGCGCCAGCATGGCAGCCATGGCGCTGACCGAACGCGCGGCCCCGCGATGCGTGAGCTGGCGGTCCATCTTGTCGGCGATAGTGCGCTCCTGCAGCATCACCACCACGGTATCCGGGCGTTCCGGCATCGGCGCGACATGAAGATCGACGAGGCGGTCGCCGGGATTGCGCGGCGTGCCGAGATCCACCTTGTATTCGTTGACCGCGGCGGAGCTGGCGCGCACCTGATCGACCAAGGTCAGCAGCGGGCTGCCGAAAGGCACCAGGTCCCGCAAAAAATGCCGCCGCAGCAACGGGACGGAAACATCGAAAAAATTCTCAGCCGCCACATTGGCGTCTGCGATCTTGCCGTCGGCTGCAACCATGATCACCGGATGCGGCAATGCATTGAGCACGGCGTCCGCGGTGACCGACGGAAAGGAGGGTGTCAGGTCGAGGCTCATGCGGCGGCCCTCCAGCCGAAACTGTCATAGGCATCGGTAAGGCGGCGCACCGCTTCCTCCGGCTCCTCCACGGTGAGGACCTGGTTGCGGCACGTCTTGAGTAGATCGGCGGGAATGCCGGCGGTCGCCGCGGCGGCATCCAGCGCCCAGCCGAGATGCTTGCGCGCATGCCGAAGCCCGATCCGCAGCCCGTGATGCGAAAGCATCTCGTGATAGAGCTCGATGATGAGCGCGAGTTGACGGCCGAGCGGCGGCGCCTGCTCGCGCTTGCCACTCTCGAGATAGCGCGCCATCTGGCCCGGAAACCACGGACGGCCCTGCGCTGCGCGTCCGATCATGACCGCATCGGCGCCGGAGGCCTGCAATGCCGCATCGGCGTCGTCGAAGCTTTCGATATCGCCATTGACGACGACGGGAATGGAAACCGCGTCCTTTACCGCATGCACTGCCGCCCAATCGGCGTCGCCCTTGTAGAATTGGCAGCGCGTACGGCCATGCACGGTGATCAGACGCACGCCCGCCTGTTCTGCGCGGCGCGCGAGTTCCGGCGCGTTGATCGATTGATGATTCCAGCCGAGCCGCATCTTCAGCGTCACCGGCACCGAGACGGCAGCGATGGTGGCTTCAATCAGCGTGAGCGCATGATCGAGATCGCGCATCAGCGCCGATCCCGACTGCCCGTTGGTTACATGCTTGGCCGGGCAGCCCATGTTGATGTCGATTACGGCGGCGCCGGAAGCTTCCGCGATGCGCGCGCCCTCACCCATCCAGCGCGCCTCGCAGCCGGCGAGCTGGACCACATGCACGCCGACGCCTTGGCCCTCGGCGCGCAGGACCGCGTTGCGGTCGCCCTGCACCAGATCTTCGCAGGCGGTCATTTCGGAAACAACGAGACCGGCGCCGAGACCGGCGACGAGACGGCGGAAGGGGGCGTCGGTCACGCCCGACATCGGTGCGAGGATCACGCGGTTCGAGAGCGCCACCGGGCCGACGGCCAGAGGTGCTGCTGAAACGAAAGACGTGTTCTGCGCCATCCAGCCCTGCTCAACATTTAGGCGAAATCTCAGGATGCATAGAGTTTAGCCAATTTACCAGCCTGCGCAAGTGTTGCAGTGCAACAATATTTAACAGCGGCGGGGGAGCCTGAAAGTCCTTAAACTGGAAGCAATTGGGCGTGGAATCCTGGCTTTATCGATGGCAGGCGGAATTGCAGCGGTGATCGT
The DNA here is from genome assembly GCA_035699705.1 of Xanthobacteraceae bacterium. Classification (GTDB taxonomy): domain Bacteria; phylum Pseudomonadota; class Alphaproteobacteria; order Rhizobiales; family Xanthobacteraceae; genus CANKHA01. The sequence goes on along the minus strand of DASSPI010000076.1, from coordinate 4,828 downwards.
AGCGGCCGGGCGCGGAAGCCGGGCCGGCGGCGATATACCCAAGGCCTATCGGCCGCTGGCCGGTCAGCCGATGATCCGCCTTAGCCTCAGCCTGTTCTCCGCCAACCAGCAGATCCGTCTGGTGCAGCCGGTAATCCATGCGGACGATGCGCCGCTTTACCAAGCAGCCGCGGGTGGACTCGATGTGCTGCCGCCGGTCTTCGGCGGCGCCACACGGCAGTCCTCCGTGCGGGCCGGCCTGGAAGCGCTGGGGGCCCATCAACCCGAGATCGTGCTGGTGCATGACGCGGCCCGCCCCTTTGCATCGGCGGCTCTGATCGGCCGCGCGGTGGCGGCAGCGAAACTCAGTGCCGCCGTGCCGGGTATCGCGTTAAGCGATACGGTCAAAGCGGTGGACGCGCATGAACGCGTAACGCAAACGCTCGACCGCTCAGCGCTGCGCGCAATTCAGACACCGCAGGCCTTTAAATTCAGCGCGCTGCTGGCGGCGCATCGCGACGCCGCGGCAGCCGGCCGCAATGATTTCTCCGACGATGCCGCACTGATGGAGTGGGCCGGTCATCCGGTCAGTGTATTTGCGGGAGAAGCCGGCAACGTGAAGCTGACCACGACGGACGATTTTGCGCGCGCGGAAAATGAGCGGCTTGCGATGCTGTCGGACATGCGGATGGGCACGGGCTATGACGTGCATGCCTTTTCCGACGGCGACCACGTCATGCTCGGCAGCGTCAAGATCCCGCACGCGCGCGGACTTTCCGGCCATTCCGACGCAGACGCGGCGCTGCATGCGCTGGTCGATGCCATCCTGGGCGCGCTGGCCGAAGGCGACATCGGCGAGCATTTTCCGCCGAGCGATCCGCAATGGCGCGGCGCGGCCTCGGAGAAGTTTCTGCGCTTCGCGGCAGAACGCGTGCAGGCGCGCGGCGGCATGATCGCGCATCTCGATGTCACCGTGATCTGCGAGGCGCCGCGCATCGGGCCGTACCGCGACGCCATCCGCGCACGCATCGCCGCCATCGCCGGCATTTCGCTCGATCGCGTGGCGGTGAAGGCGACCACCAGCGAAAAGCTCGGATTCATCGGCCGCGGCGAAGGCATCGCCGCGCTGGCGACGGCGACCGTCCGCCTGCCCTGGAGCGGCTGATGCCCGATCGGGAAATGATGGAGGCGGCGCAGGCGTTGCTCGATCTTTGCGCGCGCAAGAAGCTCACGCTCGGGCTGGCGGAATCCTGCACCGGAGGATTGCTGGCCGCGGCACTGACGGACATCCCCGGATCGTCGCGCGTGCTCGACCGCGGCTTTGTCACTTACAGCAACGAGGCCAAGCAGCAGATCGGGGTCGCGTTGGCCACGATCGAGCGTTACGGCGCGGTCAGCCGCGAGACCGCGGAGGCCATGGCCAAGGGCGTGCTGGCGAATGCGCCGGTGACGCTTTCGGCTGCCATCACCGGGATCGCCGGGCCGGACGGCGGCGCGCCGGAAAAGCCGGTGGGGCTGGTGCATTTCGCCGTCGCGGCCTCGCGCAGCGGCAAGCTCGTCCATCACGAGCACCGCTATGGAGCGATCGGGCGGGCGCAGGTGCGCCGCGCTTCGGTGCTGCGGGCTCTGGCGATGCTCACAGAGCTGGCCGACGGCGAGGACTTCACCAATTAGGCGGTCGGCCTGCCGTAAATCTGGTCGGCGCGTTTTTCGAACGCGTCCGCGAAACGGCGGAACGCCGCGTCGAACATGGCGCCCATCAGCGCGGCCAGCACCCGGCTGCGGAATTCATAAGCGATGAAGAATTCCACCTCGCAGCTGCGATCATCCACCGGACGAAAGCTCCAGCGGTTTTGCAGATGGCTGAACGGCCCGCTGAGATATTCGACCAGGATCTGCAGCTTCGGCTTGTCGAGCGTGACGCGGGTGGTGAAGGTTTCGCGTACCAGCTTGTAGGCGACGGTCATGTCCACCACCACAACCTCGATGCCATCTTCCTTTTTGGTGCGGCTTTTCACCTTGAGGGCGCGGCACAGCGGCACGAATTCCGGATAGCGATCGACGTCCGCTACGAGGTCGAACATTTCCGCGGCGGCATGGCGCACGCGGCGCTTGGTGGAGAATTGCGGCATGCCCCTTAGCGCCGGCTGGATTCGCGCGCGGCTTTGAGCCGCGCGAAATCTTCCCCGGCGTGGTGCGAGGAGCGGGTGAGCGGCGATGCCGATACCATCAGGAAACCTTTTGCATAGGCGACTGTCTTCAACGCCTCGAATTCTTCCGGCGGCACAAAGCGCACCACCTCGTGGTGCTTGCGCGTCGGCTGCAGATACTGGCCGACGGTGAGAAAATCGACATTCGCCGCGCGCAGATCGTCCATCACCTGCAAGATTTCGTTCCGCTCTTCGCCCAGGCCGACCATGATGCCCGACTTGGTGAAGATCGCCGGATCCAGTTCCTTGGCCCGCTGCAGCAGGCGCAAGGAGGCAAAATAGCGCGCGCCCGGCCGCACGGTGACGTATTTCGACGGCACCGTTTCGAGATTATGATTGAACACGTCGGGCCGCGCCTCGATCACCAGTTCCAGGGCGCCGTCCTTGCGCAGGAAATCCGGCGTCAGCACCTCGATTGTCGTGTGCGGGCAATGCGCGCGGATCGCCCGGATGGTCTGCGCGAAATGTCCTGCCCCGCCGTCTGCGAGGTCGTCGCGATCGACCGAGGTGACGACGATATGCGCCAGCCCCAGCTTGGCGGTCGCCTCCGCCACCTTCTCCGGCTCGGCCGGATCGAGCGGTCCCGGCAGTCCGGTGCGCACGTTGCAGAAAGAGCAGGCGCGCGTGCAGGTGTCGCCCATGATCATGAAGGTGGCGTGCTTTTTGTCCCAGCACTCGCCGATATTTGGGCAGCCGGCTTCCTCGCACACGGTGACAAGGCCATTGTCGCGCATGATGCGCCGCGTCTCTTCATAGCCGCGGGAGATCGGCGCCTTGACGCGGATCCAGTCCGGCTTTTTCAGCACGGGCGTATCGGGCCGATGCGCCTTTTCCGGGTGGCGCGGCCGGCCCGTCACTGTATCGAGGAGGACGACCATGGAATCTCCGTTAAGTGCTTATCTAACTACGGATTCCAGGGCTCGACCGCAAGCCGGCAGCCGCCGCTTCAGGCCCGCCGGATCGCCTGCCAGATCAGCAGAAAAACGATGGCTCCGATGGTGGCGGTGAGGAGCCCGCCGAAAAAGCTCGGCATGAGCTGGATACCGAGCCGGTCGAACATGAAGCCGCCCAGGATCGCGCCGACCAGGCCAACAGCAAGGTTACGAAGCAAACCTTGCGGCGCATCGGTGATCTTGGCGGCCAGCCAGCCGGCGATCAGACCCACCACGATCCAGGCGAAAATGCCCATCGGCATTCCTTTTGTTGAGGCGCGGGCGTGACTGTAGGCCTCCGATACCTTTTATCAAGGAACGCCTGCACGTTTGCCGCGTTGCCCTCCACCAACAATTCAGCCGCTGATGCAGGAAAAAATCGAATTCCCGCGTATCGACGCCGCGCTCATCAAGCGTGCGGCCGAGGTCGTCAAATTGGCGACGGAATGCCGCTGCACCATCGTCACGGCGGAATCCTGCACCGGCGGCCTGCTGGCTGCCGTGCTGGCGGAAGCGCCGGGCGCTGGCAAGCAGCTGCAAGGCGGCTTCGTCACTTACACCAAGGACCAGAAGTCCATTGCGCTCGGCATCCCTCGAGCCGTGCTCGATCGCGAAAGCGCGGTCAGCGAAGCAGTCGCCCGCGCCATGGCGGAAGGGGCGCTGGCGCGTTCCATCGCCGATCTTTCCGTTTCCATCACCGGCGTGGCCGGGCCGGAGTCGGACGAAGACGGCAATCCGGTCGGGCTGATTTATATCGCCGCCGCGCGGCGGGCCGGCTCCACGGTGCATAAGGAGCACCGCTTCGGTGATATCGGCCGCGGCAAGGTGCTTTATCAAACGGTGATGGCGGCGCTCGATCTGCTGGAGCGCTGCGCGACCGGCGGTCAGGAACGCGTTCGCGCAGCCGAATAATGGGGATCGAGGGGCCAAAAAGTCGCGCGCGATCTTCTCCACATTTACGCAACTGATGTAAGCTGACGTGAGGTTGGCACTCGCTCGCATCCGGTTCGGCAACATGAAACTTATCCGCCGAAATTTTCTCCATCTGGCCGCGGCTGCCGCGGTCGCGCTGATGTCGCCGATTGCCAGCGCGCAGGATTTTCCTTCGCGGCCGATTACGCTGGTTGTGCCATTGCCGGCAGGCGGCGCTTTTGACGTGCTGGCGCGGCTGCTCGCCGAAAATATGCGCCCGGTGCTCGGACAGCCGGTGATCGTCGAGAACATCCCCGGAGCCGACCGCGGACTGATCAAGGTCATCCGCGCCGATCCCGACGGCTACACGCTTGGCGTTGGCGGCTGGGCGCCTTACGTGCTGCGTCCGCTCGTCTTCTCGCTTCCCAACGATCTGCTCAAGGAAATGGAGCCGGTCGCCTTCGTGGCCGATGCGCCGTTCTGGCTCGTCTCGAAGCCCGCCGTTCCGGCGAAGGACATGAAGGAATTCGTCGCCTGGCTGAAGGCCAATCCCGGCAAAGCCTCGGCGGCAACGACCGGCCCGGGCGGCGGCTCGCATCTTTGCGGCCTGCATCTGCAAAATGTCAGCGGCACGCAATTCGCCTTCATTCCCTATCGCGGCGGCGCGCCGGCGCTGCAGGATCTGGTTGGCGGTCAGGTCGATTTCATGTGCGATCTCGCCGCCAACAGCCTGCCGCATGTGCGTGCCGGCCGCTTGCGCGCCTACGCGATGATGTCGAAAAGCCGCTGGCAGGC
>DASSPI010000075.1:0-13984 GCA_035699705.1 Xanthobacteraceae bacterium | reverse complement strand
GTGAGCCCGGCTGCCTTCTTCAGGAAGTGCGACACCGGCGGCGTCTTCATCTCGAAGGTGAAGGAACGGTCCGCATAGATGGTGATGACCACGGGGGTCGGGGCGCCCTTTTCCAGCTGCTGGGTCTGTGCGTTGAAGGCCTTGCAGAATTCCATGATGTTGAGGCCGCGCTGACCGAGCGCGGGACCGATGGGCGGCGAGGGATTAGCGGCTCCCGCCGGCACCTGTAGCTTGAGATAACCGGTGACTTTCTTTGCCATGATTTACTCCTGTGCCGGCGTCGAAGCCGGCGGTTGCAGGGTCCGTGGTGCGGATCTTGGCGACTGGCGGCCGCCCTCACCTCCCACGTTCGTCTCCTCTTTTTGTCCTGCCCCGCGAAGGCGGGGCATCCAGTAACCGCAGGAGCGGATCGTCGAGCGAGGCGTGCAAGCTGCAAACCTCGACGTTTACTGGATCGCCCGCCTGCGCGGGCGATGACGTCGTCGTTATAGCTTCTCGACCTGGCCGAATTCCAGCTCGACCGGGGTGGCGCGGCCGAAGATCGACACCGCCACTTTCAGGCGCGAGCGCGCTTCGTCGACTTCCTCCACCACCCCGTTGAACGAGGCGAAGGGGCCGTCCGAGACGCGGACCTGCTCGCCGGTTTCGAAGGAAATCGACGGCTTCGGCCGCTCGATGCCTTCCTGCACCTGATGCAGGATGCGCTGCGCCTCCGCTTCGGAAATCGCTTGCGGCTTGTTGTCCGAACCGAGGAAGCCGGTGACCTTCGGCGTGTTCTTGATGAGGTGATAGGCCTCGTCGGTGAGGTCCATCTTCACCAGCACATAGCCCGGGAAGAACTTGCGCTCGGCGTCGACCTTGCGGCCGCGGCGCACTTCCGTGACTTTTTCCTTCGGGACCATGATCTCGTCGAACAGGTCCGACAGCCCGCGCTGCTTTGCCTGCTCACGAATGGAATCCGCGACCTTGTTCTCGAAATTCGAGTAGGCGTGGACGATGTACCAGCGCTTAGCCATGGCGGAAATTCCGGAGACTCCTGTCAACTGGCGATACCCAGAATCAGTGTGATGATGTTGCGCGCGAACAGATCCACCACCAGGAAGAAGACGGAAGCGACCGCCACCATCACGAACACCATTATAGTGGTGACGAGGGTTTCACGCCGGGAGGGCCAGGTGACCTTCTCGGTCTCCTCCCGCACTTCCTGCAAAAACTTGAATGGGCTGCTTTTCGCCATAACCTGTTCTGTCGCTCTATATTATCGCAGTTTCACGGCGCCGTATCCGGAGGGGGTGTCGGCGGCCCAAGCCGCGCCTACTAGCAAAACTCGCGGCCGAGCCTGATCACCCTGGCAGGAGTGGAGGGACTCGAACCCCCAACCCCCGGTTTTGGAGACCGGTGCTCTACCAATTGAGCTACACTCCTCCAGAAGCGGAAGCGGCGGCCCAAAGGTCCGCCGCAGGCCTGTTCATGCATGATCGGGCGCGCCATTGCAAGCCCGGGACGGCAGCGAAAAAGGAACGCCAGGCCGCTTGTCTTGATCCCCAACCCGATCCCCACCCCATCCCCACCGGTTTGCTGACGCAAGCCGACCTCCCCTTTTCAAGGGGAGGTCACGACACGCAAAAGCCGGCGCGCGCCTCTTTCCCTCCCCCCCTGAAAGGAGGAGGGTCAGGGAGGAGGGTCAGAGGCCAGATGACGGACTTGCGTCTGTAAAGACGCGAATCCTTACCCCTTCGGCTGGATCACCGCGTCGAAGCGGTCGGCGGTGTGGATCTGGTAACGCTGCGGCGCGGAATCGGTGCGTCCGCTGCTGTCCGAACTCGGATCGCCATAGGCGCCGACCTGCAGGATTTCCAGGTCCTCCTCGCCCACATTCTCGAACCAGTAACGCGCATAGCGCGGCGTGATGGTGCCTTCATGCGGGCCGAACTCGCCGATCAGCACGTCATCCGGTCCGTAGAAGCGCACCCGCCCCTTCAGCACCATCCAGAAGCTGGCGGCGTTGGTGTGGTAATGCAGGTTGTTCTCGCCGCCGTTCTTTTTCACGATCTGCACGACGCCGCGGATGATGTCCGACTTGCCGAGATTGACCCGGCCCTTCGCGCTGTTGACGCCGCTCGGCTTCTCATAATGAAAGCTCTTCACGGTGGCTTCGGCCGCCAGATGGCGCTTGAGCAATTCCTCATCCGGTGCGGCGATCTCGGTGGTGGTCATTATTTCCTCCTTTGCGGTTCGAAATTAGCGGCCGCCGAGCGCCTCGCGCGCGGTCGCGATCACCCCGGGCGGCGACGCGAAGGCCTTGGCCAGCGTTTCCGTCATCTCTTCGCCGAAGACCGGATCGAGACCCATATTCCGTCGCTTGATCTCGGCGACGAAATCCGGATCCGTCACGGTGGCCTTGAAAGCGTCGCGGATTTCCTTCACCCGAGCCGGCGGCGTATTGGGCGGCATCAGCACCGGCCGGTCCAGACCCTGCGACACCGTCATCAATTCCAGCACCTGGCGGGTGGCGTCGTCCTTGGCGAATTCCAGCACCGTCGGGGTGTCGGGAAAATCCGGATGCCGCGTCATCGAGATCACGATCGGCGCCACGATCTTCTTCTCGGTCAGCCAGTCCGGCCGCGTGGCCCGGATCGTCGACATCTGACCGCCGCACCGGCCGTCGACTTCGCCGCGCTCCATGGCGAGATAGATCGAGGTGCCGTCCTTGTAGCCGGAGATGATCTTGATCTTGGCGCCGAACAACTTGTTGAGCAGCGCGGGATAGGCATCCATCTGCGAGCCGGAGCCGGAGCTGCCGACCGTCGCGGTCTTCTCCAGCATGTCGGCCCAGGTCTTCACCGGCGAGGTCGCCCACATCAGGCAGACGCCGGGGGCGCGGTCGAAGGCGCCGATCCAGTTGAATTTCATGGTTTCGTAGCGGACGCCCTGGTTTCCCCACAGCGGCGCAAGCGGAATGGTCGAATGCACGATGCCGATGGTCGTGCCGTCCTGCGGCGCCTGCGCATAGAGATGGTTCGTGGCGTTGAGACCGCCGGCGCCCGGCATGCTCTGAACAAGGAAGCTGGGGTTGCCGGCGATATGCTTGCCCATGTGTTCGGCAAGCGTGCGGGCATATTCCATATAGCCGCCGGCGACGCCGGCGCTGAGGATGATGCGGATCTGCTTGTCTTTATAGAAGGGGGTGGCGTCCTGCGCCGGAAGCGGCGATGGCGCTGCGGCCAGCAGCGCGGCGGCAAGGAGAAATCCGGCGCAAAGTCGCATTGCCAACTCCCGACATTTCTGCAGCATCTTAGGCGCAGGCCGCAGGTCAGGGAACCCGGAAGATGCGAAGAGGTTGTCGTCGCGCGGCAAAGTTCCAAGCCCCTCCAACCGGTCGCCTCTGACGCATTGATCGGACAGCAATGGCACTTTGCCATTTGACCAAGTGACTTTCCTTACAAGATGCTAGAAGATTCCTTCCCGAGGAAGAATGCGATGCATGGCCTGCCCGAAGACCGATGTTCGGAGATTTCCGCCGCCCGGATAGCCGTTCTGGAATCCATCTCCCGCAATGAGGCGATGGAAGCGACTTTGAACGAGTTGTGCCGACGGGTCGAGCGTCTGGTTCCCGGCGCGATCGCCGGTGTCTGCGTCCTGGATCGCGCCGCGCGCGTATTCGAGGACGCTTTCTTTCCGAGCCTGGCGCCTGGTTTTGCAAAAGGCATCCAGGGTGCCCGCGTGGCTGAGCGGCCGGGATCCTGCGCGCTCGCAATCTACAATGGCGTGATCGTCACCAGCACCGACATCGCCTCTGACAAGCGCTTCCGGGATGAGTGGTGCGGGCTCAATCTGCAGCATGAGATCCGCTCCATCCAGTCGCGGCCGGTTTTCTCTCCCGACCGGACAGCGCTCGGGACTTTCGTCCTGGGTTTTCGGGACCCGCGCGAGCTTGCGGATTTCGACGAGGAAGTCGTGGAGATGGCCACACGCCTCGCCGGGCTCGCATTGACCGGCCATCGTGAGCACCAGAAACAGGTTCTTCTCATCGGCGAATTGCAGCACCGGACGCGCAACATATTCGCGACGATCGGAGCGATGGTTTACTCCACCCTGCGCGCCAATCCCGACCCTGCAACTTTCCGCAAGATCTTCGATGGGCGGCTCAGTGCATTGGTGCGTGCGCATTCTCTGGCGCTTGACGGCTGGGATACGGACCTGCGCGCGCTGCTGCAGGATATCCTTTCACCTTACGGCGACATGCAGCGGATCGAGATGAACGGCCCGCCGATCCGGCTCACGCAGGAAGCCGCTGCTGCGTTTGCCATGGCGGCGAATGAGCTCGCCACCAACGCGACCAGACACGGAGCGCTGTCCAACTCCGACGGCAAAATCGAAATCAAGTGGCAGGTCGCGGAGGACGCGCAGAACGATCTGATGTTCGAGCTGCACTGGTCCGAGCATGACGGGCCGCCGGTGCGTAAGCCAACGAAGTCTGGTTTCGGCAGCCGGGCGATTACCCAAAGCCTGGGACGCGCGATTGACGGCGTTGTCGACCTGGATTTCCCGCCGCAGGGGCTGACATGCGCGATCCGCGCCCCGCTGACCGAGCGGCTGGGTGCCTCGCCGGCCTGACAGCGAATCCGCAGCGCGATGGACGCTCTAGGAAAAAACTGGAGCGGGTGAAGGGAATCGAACCCTCGTATTCAGCTTGGAAGGCTGCTGCTCTACCATTGAGCTACACCCGCATCAGGTTTTGGCGACCGGACGCCCGTTTCATATCAGTTGCCGATTACCAAACCATGGAGAGAGATGAATATAGGCCATCAAGCTGCTGAATTAGTACGCGGTATCGTCGTTTGCAATCCTTCCCAACCGGGCACCGGCCGCGTCGCGAAATGAGCCTTGGACCTTCGCTTACCGTGTCGCTACGGCAAGCCCGCGCCCGCCGGATCGCGGCGTGCGCCCTCCTGAAAAATGGGACGGACCCCTTAGCGGATCGCGCCATGGTATCGGGCCAGTTTGAATGCGGCAGCGAGGGTCGAGCAGCTTTGTTTTAAGTCAACGCCTGACTTTCAGCGGCGTGCCAGACGAGGTAGGGCAAACTTTCGGGGCAGATCCTATGAAGCCCGCGTATTTTGATCTGACCGTCGCCGACCTTGGCAGCGCCCGCACATTTTTTGCGACCGTCTTCGGCTGGCGATTCGAACGATTCCCCATGCCGTATGAGTATTATCGAATCCAAGCGGGAGAGCCGGACGAACCTGGCATTGATGGTGGAATTGGCGCGACCAAGGATGCAGAGATAAGCGGCGGAAAACCGCTGACTCAGCTCACAATCCCGGTCCCCAATTTGGACGACTTCATCTCCAAGGTCCGGAAAGCAGGCGGGCAAATCGTTGAGTCCAAGATGCCTATACCGGGCATCGGATGGTATGCAACGTGTGCCGAGCCGGGAGGGTTGAAGTTCGGAATGATCCAAGCTGACCCAGAGGCAAGACTTTTGCCGTAAGAAGCTTGTTCACTTTCGCACTCGGGCCCCAGTAGCTTCCCAGGCCTCCAGCATTTCTACCATGTCGCCCGTTTCCGCTAGGTGTTTCGTGACGTGGGGCACGGGCCTGGAGCTGAGAAAAGTGGCTTATGGCGAAAAATGGTGGATGGGGTTGGATTTGAACCAACGTAGGCTAAGCCAACGGATTTACAGTCCGTCCCCTTTAACCACTCGGGCACCCATCCGAACCAGGGAAATCTACGCGAGTTTTCCGGCGCAATGCAGCTGAAAAACGCGCCGCCAAGGCCACGACCCGCCAGTCGGGTTATGGTGTCCGACCCTTTGAGAGTCAATGGGAAACCGGCGAACGGGCGCGGCACAAATTGCCAAGCCCGCGCGGGCGTGACAGGAACCGGCGATGCGCAAAGGCGAATGGGATCGGCGGCCTCAAAAATCCTCCGGCCGCGGGGCGAATGCAGACCCTCGCGGCCGCCGTCCGTCTAAGCGTGGCAAATTCCATGGCGGCAGCTCCTCCGACGGCCCCGCGATCCTCTATGGCATCCATACGGTGAAGGCGGCGCTGGAAAACCCGGCCCGGCGCATCCGCCGCCTGCTGACCACCGAAAACGCGCTGCGCCGCCTGCGCGAGGACGGGGCGCCTCTTTCGCTGGAGCCGGAAATGGTGCGGCCCGACGCCCTGGCGGCCCGGCTCGGCCCGGAAGCGGTGCATCAGGGCGTATTGGCGGAAGCCGATCCCCTGCCCTCGCCCGAGATCGAAGACATACCGGCGGAAGGCGTCGTGCTGGTACTCGACCAGATCACCGATCCGCATAATGTCGGGGCGATATTCCGTTCCGCCGCCGCTTTCGCCGTCTCAGCCATTGTCACCACCGCGCGCCACTCGCCGGAAGCAACCGGCGTGCTCGCGAAATCGGCCTCCGGCGCGCTCGAGCTGGTGCCGCTGGTGACGGTACAAAACCTGTCGCGCGGCCTGGCGGCACTCAAGGAGCGCGGCTTTCTGCTGGTCGGTCTCGATTCCAGCGGCGACAGCGACCTCGCCGCGGCGGCGTTGCGGGCGCCGCTCGCGCTCGTGCTCGGCGCCGAAGGCAAAGGTCTGCGCCAGCTCACGCGCGAGACCTGCGATCAGGTCGCGCGGCTCGACCTGCCGGGTGAAATCAAGAGCCTGAACGTGTCGAATGCCGCCGCGCTCGCGCTTTATATCGCCACCACGCGGCTGAAATAAAAAACGGATCCGAGTTATCGTCATGCCCGCACTTGTTGCAGGCATCTCGATCATGAACGCAGTGATGCGTGATCGGGACGGCCGGGACGACGCCCGGCCATGACGTTAGCGTGTCAGCGCCGGTAGAGGCGGATGTCCATCCGGTCCGAACCATAGATACGGACTTCCGCGCGGGCATGCACGATCTGCGCCTTGCCTTTGCGCGCCGGCAGCTCGTTCTTCAGATTGACCACCGGCCGCTTGACGACGGTGCGGTCGACGCGCTTGACCGCTGTCCGGCGAACCAGGCGGCCGGACTCAACCTGCACAACCGGTTCCGCCCGATAGGCGCCATGCACGTAAGCGGCCACCCTGGGCGAGGGAGAATAGGTTGACTGCGGCGCGACCACCGCCGGCCCGTCATAGGTCGGGCCGTGCTTGACGATGTAGTCGCCTTGATAGGCACAGGGCGCGGGCCGCGTGCCTGTCATGAAAGCCAGCAACCCCGGCTGGTAAACCCGGCAAGCTACCGCCGGATTTGCTATCGCCGGCGAAGTGGCGAGCCAGGTGGCGGCGGCAAGCGCAACTGCGGCCAGACCGTGCGACAGAGATTTCTTCATCGTCTTTTCCTTCACAAATTTCTTCAGTTCAGGCTACGCACGCGCGGCGCTACAATGACCGGTGGCACGACCGCCGGATATTCCGTCTGCACCGTCACCGGCACCGGTGGCCCGTCATTCGACCAATAGCGGTAAAAACTCTCCGCCCGCGGCGGCAGGCGCCGGTTGGCGGGAGGAATGATCTCGTAACGCCCGACACGAGGACGCTTGCCGGTAAACGGGTAATAGCTGCGCGGGTGCCAGCGATCGACGCTCAGCGCATAGGGGTAATAGACCGTCGGCGTCACCTGGCCCGCGCGGTAAAGGCCCCAGTCGCCTTCCACCACCGCCCAGGATGCGTCGTAACCGTCAATGATGACGGAAGCGCGTGGATTACCGGGCACCGCGAGCGCAGGCTGATGATCTGCGCGCGCCGGCGCGATGCCGAGAAGGCATCCGCACAAGCCGACGATCGCCGTAGAAAAAGCCAAGCGCATGAGAGCCTGCCGTTTGCTCCTCGATACGCCAGCATTTTAAATGAAAGCTACCCAGACCGCAGGCGGATTTGCCCGGTAACATTAACCAGTCATCAGCCATCACGGCCGCACAGCGTTAACGCAGCGCGGCTTCTGCCTGCAACGCGCCGGCCAGCGCCGGGAAATCTGCGCGCTTCTCGAATTGCTCGTGGATGTTGCAGGCCGTGACGCGCAGGTAGTTGCGAATGGTCTGGTAATCGTGCCCGCGCAGCTTTTCATGGATCGGCATCAGCGCGAAATAGCTCTCGGCGAAAGACTCCGGCACGTCCTTGGCGAATTTCACCGCGTGGATGCCGACAAGCTCCAGCCGGCGTGCGAGCTCGCGCCGAGCTTCCAGCCATTCCGCCTTCGCCAGTTGTTCGGGAAACGGGTAGCGGTCGAATATCGACAGCACGAGAGAGTTCAGCGCGTCGAGAACGACGCGGCGGTCGTCGCCCACATGCGGGCGCAGCACGCCCTCGACGATCTCGGCCACCATGGCGAGCGCCAGCGGATAGGCGCGCCAGCGCGACTGCTCGACCGCATGCTGGAAACCGATCTCGCCGAATAGAACTTTGGAATAATGCCCGGCGCGGGCGCGGGAATATTCGTAGATGCCTTTCTGTGCCAGAAAGGCCGCTTGCGCATCGATGAAATCCGCGAGATCGCCCAATGTGCTGACTGACGGCCGGCGGCGAAACATTTCCCAAAAACGCATGACCAATTCCCGCGGCGTCGGCTTCGACAAGTTCCAAAATTGTGAGTTAGTCAGGGCAAAAAATAGAACCTTCGCCCAAAGTCTTATAAGGCCCTCTCTATAACCAGTGCTAGCTTTTCGTTGCCCCAATCCGGCCAATAGAATCGGAGGTGGGCAGCGTGGGGAGGCTTGTCGACGCGCTGGCCGTTCCCCTCGTTGAATCAAATGCCGTCCGCGCGAGCGGGCGTGTGGAGGAGGACGCGACCAATGGTTGAACCCAGTCAGGCCAATACCGATGCACACTGGAAGGCGACGACCCGATTGATGTTCACGCATCTCGGGATCTGGTTCTTCTTCGGCTACGTCGTCCACATGTTCGTCGTCCCGCTTAACAAGATCATCATCCCGGTGCTCGGCTTCCCGCTCGGCTTCTACATGGCCGCGCAAGGATCGCTGATCGTGTTCGTAGTCATGCTGTTCATGTTCGCGAGGCAGCAGGACAGGATCGACCGCGAATTCGGCATGGCAGAAGACGATTAAGGGGGACAGGATCATGGCAACTCAGACCACTACCAGCGCCGACGCCTTTTATAAGCAGCTCGGGCGAATGTACGGCACCTACACGGGCGGCTTCCTCGCCTTCATCGTTCTACTTGCCCTTCTCGAGCAGGTTGGAGTGCCGAACAAGATCCTCGGCTATCTGTTCGTGGGCTTCACGATCGTGGTTTATGCCGTCATCGGCGTGATGACGCGCACCGCGCAAGTTTCCGAATATTACGTCGCGGGGCGCCGTGTTCCCGCCTTCTACAACGGCATGGCCACCGGCGCCGACTGGATGTCGGCGGCATCCTTCGTCGGCATGGCGGGCACGTTGTTCCTGCTCGGCTATGACGGCATCGCCTGGGTGCTCGGCTGGACCGGCGGCTTCGTGCTGGTGTCGATCCTGATCGGACCCTACCTGCGGAAATTCGGCGCTTACACCGTGCCGGACTTCCTGGCCTTCCGGTTCGGCGGCAACCTCGCGCGCTTCATCGGTGTGGTGGTGCTCGTCTGCTGCTCCTTCACTTATGTGACGGCGCAGGTCTACGGCACCGGCCTCATCGCCTCGCGCTTCCTCGGCATGCCGTTCGAGATCGCGGTGTTCGCCGGGCTTGCCGGCATTCTGTTGTGTTCGATGCTGGGCGGGATGCGGGCGGTGACCTGGACGCAGATCGCGCAATACATCGTGCTGATCGTCGCCTACCTGACGCCGATCATCATCCTTTCGACCATGAAATACGGGATTCCAATCCCTGAACTCACCTATGGAGCGGCCATCCAGGAGATCACGGCGCGCGAAGGCCAAATGCTGAAGGATAATCTCGCGGCGCTGTGTACTGCCGCGAGTTGCCCCGCGGGTTCGCTCAAGCCGCACATCGAACCCTTCATCAACTACAGCCCGCTGAACTTCTTCGGCATCATCTTCTGCATGATGGTCGGCACAGCTTCGTTGCCGCACATCCTGATGCGCTACTTCACCACGCCGAGCGTGCGTGAGGCCCGCCAGTCCGTGGCATGGTCGCTGTTCTTCATCTTCCTGCTGTACTTCTCGGCGCCGGCGTATGCCGCGTTTTCCAAGCTCGAGGTGTACACCAACATCATCGGCAGGGATCTGGCGAGCATCCGTCCGTGGATGTTCACCTGGGGCGAACTTGGGCTGATCCAGGTCTGCGGCAAGAATGCCGCCAGCGTGCAGGCCGTGATCGACGCCTGTAAAGCCGTCGCCGGACATCCCGGCGTGCTCCGGCTGCAGGACTTCGTGATCAACACGGACGTGATCGTGCTCTCCACGCCGGAGATCGCGGGACTTCCCTATGTGATCTCGGGCCTGGTCGCCGCCGGCGGCCTCGCGGCGGCGCTCTCTACCGCCGACGGGCTCCTGCTCGCCATCGCCAACGCCCTCAGCCACGACATCTACTACAAGATGCTCGACCCGAAGGCGCCGACCATCCGGCGGCTCACCGTGGCGCGGGTGCTGTTGTTCATAGTGGCGGTGATCTCGGCCTACCTCGCGTCGACCAAACCGGCTGACATCCTGGCGATGGTGGGGTGGGCGTTCTCGCTGGCCATGGCCGGCAACTTCCCCGCCCTCGTTATGGGCATCTGGTGGAAGCGCGCGACGGCGACAGGCGCCGTCGCCGGCATGATTGCCGGGTTCGGTCTCTGCCTGTTCTACCTTGTCGTCAGCCGCTACTTCCCGGGCTTCGGCGTGAAATACACAGGCATGACGTCGCTGCTCAACCCGGTGACCGGCAAACCGGTGATCGCGGATCTGGCGGCGGCCATGGCCTTGCCCAACGCCATGGAGAGCTGGCCGACCCTTGCCCACCCGTTGGCCAACAAGGTCGGCTGGTTCAACCTCAACAACATCAACTGCGGGCTGCTCGGGATGCCGCTCGGCTTCCTGGTCATCTATGTCGTCAGTCTGATGGGCAAGGAGCCGTCGGCGCAGATGCAGGCTTATGTGGACGAGATCCGCAAGCCGCGCGGCCGCACCGTACTGGAAGAAAAGACCTAGTCTAACCCCTCCTCCTGGAAATTGGCGGGGTCCTTCGGGACCCCGCTTTTTTCTGGCACATGCTGTCCTCGTAAAGCGTGCTAGGATTTGCGCCGCATGAATGCCGCGTCGCTGGTCACCTATTGGTACTACCACCTGCCGAATTTCATTCTGGCGGCGCTGATGTACACACTGCTGGGCCGCGCGCTGCTTGGCCTGATCGTGGAGCCTGATTCCAAGAATTACATCTGGCGGTTCTTCTGCCGCATCACCGATCCGGTCGTGGCGGCGGTTGCACTCGTCACGCCCAAGGCAGCAGCACCCGTAGTCGTCTGGCTGTTCGGGGTTGTCTGGCTGTTCTGGCTGCGCGTGGGTTTCCTGATCCTGATCACGATGTACGGGCTGACCCCAAGGTGAGTTGAGACCGCGCCATGGATCGCAACTTTTATTACATCGGCATCGCCTTCTTCGGAATGGTCAACGGGCTGTTCAACCAGGCGCTGGTTCCCTTTGCCTATTTATTCGCCAAGGTCGTGGCGCCCGCGCTTTTGTTCGGGTCGGAATCGCTCACCTTGCTGTTCGCCTCGCTGATGGCCTCAACCGCCACGATCATCGTCGGAGGCATTCCCGCGGCCATTTATGAGCGGGTGATCGGCGCCAAGGACGACTCGACCGATGCGTCGCTGTGGATCTGGCTCGCCGGTACCGCGCTCCTGACGGCTACGGCGGTCGGAAATTTTCTGGAAATTGGCCTCTAGGCTGCGAACTTCCGGCGGCTGCGGGGTTATTATGGTGGCGGGGCGTCAAGGCTGCACGAGGCTTTGCGATGGAAGCGATGCGGCGCATCGCATTCGAAACGGTGGCGCGGGCCTGCGGTTTCGGCTCGCTGGGCATTTTCTGCTTCATGGTGGGGCTATCGTTCGAGCCGGTGATCGCCTTCCAGTCCGGCGGGACGCTCACCCTGCTGATGGCGCTCGTGCTGATCTTCAAGGCCTACGAGGCGCGCACCAAGGACCACCGCCGCACCGAAATGTGGCTCTATCTTCCGGAAGAATCACGGCCGCCTACGGCTTATGCCCAATGGGCGAGCGCCACCGTCCTGCGCGAGACCTATCTGCTGTTCGCGCAATGGACCGCGGCCGTTGCCATCGTCATGTGGGGGCTTGCGCTGCTGTTCTCGCTGGCAGGCTATTGACCTTTCAACCGCTCACCGGCTGCTTGTCCCCGGCGCGGCGCGCTGGTAGCTCTGGCAAACGCAATCCGGCGGTAACCGGTTCACCGTAAGATTGCGCGCACGGTTTGACAGGCCGGCTTAGCTCAGTTGGTAGAGCACCTGATTTGTAATCAGGGGGTCGGGGGTTCGAGTCCCTCAGCCGGCACCAGTCCCATTCGGTGGAAGTAGATGGCGGAAAAGCGATATTCGATTTTGGTGCCGACTCGCGAGCGCCCTGACGTTCTTTACTTCACGATCAAGACGATCCTCAAGTTGACCCGCCCGAATTATGAGTTGATCGTCATGGACAATCATGGCGGACCGGAGACCGAACAGGTCGTCAAGGGCTTTGAGAGTCCGAATATCCGATATTTCCGATCGCCCGAACGGTTGTCCATGACCGACAATTGGGAACATGCCCTGGAGCACGCGACCGGAGACTACATAACTTTCTTGGGCGATGACGACGGTATCATGCCGGACGCGATTGAAATCGCCGAACGCTTCCACCGGCATTGGCCGGATCGGATTTTGAGCTGGTGGCCGTTCGTGTGGATGTGGCCCGATAGTTTGGTGCCAGGTTATCCAAATTTCACACGCATGCATTTCGGTGCTCATGCCGCACGATGCAGTTCACGCCAGTTTTTGAAGGACCTGCTTGCATTCAAAAAACATTTTTTGAATTTGCCGACTTTGTATTGCTCGTTCGTGCCGCGGCAAATGATCGAGGCAGTTCGTCTCAAACACGGCCGGTACTTCTTGGCGTCGTTGCCGGACGTTTACTCCGGAATTGCAAACCTATGCTCATCCGACGAGTTTTTTTATTGTTATCGGCCTTTAACTGCCTGGGGCATATCGCGTCATAGCACCGGTGCATCCAAGTGGTTCGGAGCGGGCGAGAGTGGCGAACAGTTTGACGCCGAAAATCGCCAGAGCCCTCTTGAAGCATCGCACCCGCGCCTCAGCGGCGCCGAGTTGATTGTCGAAGTGCAATTGGCGAATCTGTATCTGCAGATGAAGGAGAAACTCTTTCCGCACGACGACGGCCTGCAATTGGACATTGCCGGACTACTCCGGCATATCTCAACTGCGGGCGCAAGACGCTTTCATTCCAGACGGGATGCCTTGGAGGCAGCGATCAAAGACATGGCGCTGAAGAATGGCTTAGACCCGGCCGAATTTCCTGTGGTGCTGCGCGGCAAACCTGGAGGCCCCGGCAAATTCTCATATCGAATGCTGCCGGACGAGAATAATGTCATCAGTTTCCAGCATTTCACTGATCCAAACTCGGTGCGGACGATCGAGGACTTTGTCGCCTTTGCGCATCGCATGTGTCTG
The DNA here is from genome assembly GCA_035699705.1 of Xanthobacteraceae bacterium. Classification (GTDB taxonomy): domain Bacteria; phylum Pseudomonadota; class Alphaproteobacteria; order Rhizobiales; family Xanthobacteraceae; genus CANKHA01. The sequence goes on along the minus strand of DASSPI010000075.1, from coordinate 391 downwards.
GAGACGAACCAGATTAAAATACCTCGACCTTAGGCGCTTCGGTCTTCAGGCAGAAATTTTTAGACCAGCGGCGGACGTGATGCTATTGGTAGGGAGAATGCACGGTCGGGAGGCGCGCACCGAGAGCGGAGACGCACCCGCCGCGTGGCGCAGTATCGGGATCTTCGACGAGGCCCCGGAACTCCAGAGATCCTGAGCGAGTGGTGCCAGCATGGGGAAGCAAAATGAACAACGACATTGAAAAAGAGGCTGACCGGATCGCCGCCAAGCGAATAGCCGTCAGCCGCGGCAAAAAGTGGCAAGAACTCTCGCAAGAGGAGAAATCAGCCGAGGTACGAGCCGCTCGCGGTCAGGCGACCGAAGAGGATCGTACCAAGGCCATCAACGTGCT
>DASSPI010000074.1:0-11552 GCA_035699705.1 Xanthobacteraceae bacterium | reverse complement strand
ATCGTCGAGGCGGGCAGTTTCGATGAACTGGTCGCCAAGAATGGGTATTTTGCGGAACTGGCGCGCGCCCAATATCTGGCGCCGGAGAAAACGGCGGCCGAATAGCTCAATGTTCGTACCGACCGACGGCGCCTGATTGGGACCCTGCCCCTTCGCTGCGGAACATTGGGCGTAGGCGTTACGCGGGGCCAAAGGCGATCCGCGTCCGCTTGATGCCCAGCGGCGAAATAGTATGACTTTGGATTGATCAGCCCTCGTCCGGCGGCTATCGTCCGCCAGCCTCCTACCGGGGGGACTAGCGCGACGGAAAAGTGAATGAACAAGCTGAAGTGGATTGCGTTCTACCAGTGGACGGCGGGACTCGGGAAGGAATGGCTTAACCGCCTTGACCCTAAGGGGGTATTGCGGAATCCAATACACGAAGAAATCGAAACCGCCGCCGGGCGAAGAATACGCGTTCTGCTCGTGCCGCTCGGCAGTGATCCCCGATCCCTTTTTTTTGGAATCCTGCTCCGCCGGTCGATCAAGCATGCGTTTGGGCATGCCGCCGACATTGTATTGAAAGCGAAGGCGTTTACTTGGAGCGAAGACGGGTCGTTCGATCTCCTCAGCCGGCAGCGCGCGCAGGCGCAGCAACTCTTGCACGACCATCAGTGCGATGTTCTCGTTGTGCGGCAGCCGGGTCCCAGGAGCGCGCCCTTGCTCCGTCTGGTGGGCGCCGACAGCAAGGGCCAGACCACCTATTCGCAGTTTGAGAAGAATGATCTGCCAGTCTTTTTCCACCCCGGCACGCGTGACGTTTTTGCGGCACGGCTTTTCGTTGCTGTCTCGCAGGCCGTCCATATGGGCGACGATCTGCGCATCCCTATCCTGAGAAAACTGACCGCCCGCTTAGGTCCGGTCACGGCAATATCCCCGCAGGTTCGCGGCTTGACCCTCGCCAACCGCGCGTTTCTCTACCGGGCAATTGGGGAACAGGCCGGATCAAATGAAGATCTGAAAAAGGCCGTACGGAGCTATCAAGACGCCTTGGAGGAATTTAGCCGCGAACACGATCCGCTGGCCTGGGCCAGCGTGCAGGATGCTCTCGGCAATGTGCTTCGTCTCATCGGGGAAAGGGAACAGGACGCCTCAACCTTGCAGCAGGCAGTCGCCGCTTTCAACGAAGCGCTGTCCGAAAGAACGCGGGAGCGGGCGCCGATGCAGTGGGCCGCGACGCAGGCTAACCTCGGTGCGGCGCTCGCCAGCCTTGGAGGGCAAAAGCAAACAGTCCGACTGGAGGAAGCTGTCGTCGCCTTCCAAGCGGCTCTGACCGAATGGACGCGAGAACGAGTGCCGCTCGATTGGGCTAGGCTCCAGCACGAGCTTGGTCGTGCCTTATTGCTATCGAGCGATCAATCAAAGGACACCGCTCGGCTGGAGCAGGCGATCGCTGCCTTTCGTGCTGCGCTCGAAGAAAGGCGCCACGAGGTTGTGCGGACACAATGGGCGAATACGCAACATAGTCTCGGCAATGCGCTGTTGCGCCTTGGAAATCGCAGCAAGGGCACCGCCGAGCTGCATGAAGCGGTAACCGCCTTCCGCGCCGCGCTAAAGGAAAGAAATCGTCATGTCTTTCCGCAGCAGTGGTCGTCGATACAAAATAGCCTCGGCGTGGCGTTGACGGCGATCGGTCAGCGCGAAGCGGACAGGGCCTATTTACAGCAGGCAGTCGACGCCTATCGCGAAGCGCTCAAGGTGCGGACGCGCAAGCGCATGCCGATGGAATGGGCAGCAACCCAAAACGAATACGGCACTGCCTTGCTGCGGTTGGCTGAACTGGAAAGCGATCCGATCATGTTGAAAGAAGCAATCGCAGCTCTTGAAGCGGCGTTGCTGGAGCGGACCCGCGAGCGCAGGCTGCTGCAATGGGCGGCGACCCAAAGCAATCTCGGAGCTGCGCGATTGCGGCTCGCCGAATTCGAGGCCGGAACGGCCCGCCTGGAAGAGGCGGTCGCGGCCTATCGATCGGCGCTGGAAGCATATGAGGAGGCCTCGGTGCCGCATGCCGCGAAGGCCGTGCGGGCCAAGCTGATGGCGGCGGAAGCCCGGCTGAAAGCAGTCGCGGCCGGCTAGCGGGCAACCCAGGTATTTGGCAGTAAGTTATTGAATTTAATATTATATTCCGGCCATTAAACCGGCTTGCCGCACCCGAAAAAAGCCCAAAACAAAGTCTGTTATGATGGCGGGCTTGGAAGGCAGTATGATTCACTCCGATAAATCGGTGCACGCGTTGCAGAGATTCGGGCTGGGCGCGCGCCCGGGCGATCTCGATCGCGTCCAGCGCGATCCGGTCGGCGCCCTTCAGGCGGAAATCAATCGGCCGCGCGTCACCCTTCTGTCGAAGCCGGGCCTGCTTTCGACTTCTGAAGCCCTTAAGGTCGCCGACGAATATCAGGTCGAGCGTCGCAAGCGTCTTGCCGCGGAGCCCAATCTCGCGGGGGACGCTGCGGCCATGAGCGCATCGCCGCGGCGCGACAAGGGCATAATGGATGACCAGCAAAGCGGAACTGTCAGTTCGCGGGAAATCTATCTCGACGAAGTGGTTGCACGATACGAAGCCGCGCAGAAGGCGGAGTGCGGATTTGCCGAACGTCTGGTCTGGTTCTGGTCAAATCACTTTGCCATTTCCGCCGCCAAGGGCGCGCGACTTCTCGTCACCGCCGGCGCATTTGAGCGCGAAGCCATCCGGCCCCATGTGTTTGGGCGGTTTGCCGATATGCTGCTTGCGGTCGAGCAGCACCCCTCGATGATCATGTTTCTCGACAATAATATCTCCATTGGCCCCAATTCCGCGGCGGGCTCGCGGCGTGGCCGCGGACTGAATGAGAATTTGGCGCGTGAAATTCTCGAACTGCATACGCTTGGCGTGAATGGCGGTTACAACCAAGCGGACGTGCTGGCCTTGGCAAAGATCATCACCGGCTGGACGATCGGTGAGAAGCAGGACGGCAGCCGTGGCGCCTTCACCTTTAATCCACACCGGCATGAGCCCGGTGTGCACAAGGTGCTTGCGCGGAGCTACGCGCAGGCCGGCGTGCAACAGGGGCAGGCCGTGCTTGCAGATCTCGCCAGGCATCCTTCCACGGCGCGTTTCATCGCAACCAAACTGGTCCGCCATTTTGTCGGCGACGAGCCGCCAGCCGATCTGGTTGCGCATCTTGCGAAAACCTTCGAGGCAACCGACGGCAATCTTGCAAAGGTCTCCCGCGCGCTGATCGAGGCGCCCGCAGCCTGGGAGCCGCCGCCAACCAAGCTCCGCAGCCCGCAGGAATTACTAGCAGCCATGCTGCGCGCGACAAATAGCTCGCTGGAAGGGCCGCAGCTCGTCCGCCTGCTGATGACTCTCGGCCAGCGGCCGTGGAGTCCGGGAGGGCCGGACGGCTTTCCCGATACGGCTGCCTACTGGACGTCGGCCAGCGGAATGCGTACGCGGCTCGACGTCGCTTCAGTCATCGCACAGCGGGCGGAAGCTAACTCCGATCCGGCAACGCTGGTCGACCAAATCATCGGACCGATAGCCTCCAGGGAAACGCGCTCGGCGATCGCCGCGGCGGACAGTCGGGCGCAAGGACTTGCGATTTTGTTCGCGGCCCCTGAATTCCAACGGCGGTGACGTCATGATCTACTCACCCATATCGTTTTCGCGGCGTGATGTCCTCCTGGGCGGTGGAGCACTTTTCACATCCGCCTTCGTGCCTCGCCTGGCCTCGGCGGAATCGCGCGATCCGCGCCTGATTGTCCTCATCCTGCGCGGCGGACTGGACGGACTTTCCGCGGTAGCTCCGATCGGCGATCCAGGCTATGCGCGGCAGCGGCAAGACATTGCCTTGTCGGCCTCGGGCAATTCGCCGGCGCTGCAACTCGACGGATTTTTCGCGCTGCATCCGAAACTCAAGACTTTGTCTTCCATGTATGCGGCCGGCGAAATGACCGTCGTCCACGCCACCGCGTCGCCGTATCGCGAGCGGTCGCATTTCGACGGACAAGACGTGCTGGAAAGCGGTTATGAAAGGCCGGGCCGTGTCGATTCCGGCTGGCTCAACCGCCTGTTCGCGGCCGTGCCTTCGGGACGGCCGGTGCCGGGCCCGCGTGTATTGGGAGTGGGATCCTCCGCGCCACTGATCGTTCGCGGCCCTGCGCCGATCATCGGCTGGGCGCCTACCACGCTCCGGCAGCCGCATGACGACCTGACCGCGCGTGTGCTCGATCTCTACCGGCATCTGGATCCGCCGTTGGGAGACGCCTTGACAGCCGGCATTAAGGCGGCCGACGTCGTCGAAAACGCGGAAGGCACAATGGGGAAAGTGCAGACCGAGGGGATGCACGGCAACGACAAGTCGATGGTGGAGATGGCGACGGGAGCGGCGCGTCTCCTGGCGAGTTCTGGCGGTCCCCGGCTCGCATCCTTGTCGTTCAACGGCTGGGATACCCACGCGCGAGAAGGCGGGGCGGAGGGCCGACTTGCCAACCTGCTGGGTGGCCTGGATCAGGCGATCGCTTCAATGAAATCCAATCTTGGGCCGGCCTGGAGTGATACCGTCATTATGATAGTCACAGAATTCGGCCGTACCGTGCATGTTAATGGCAGCTATGGCACTGATCACGGCACGGCCACCGTCGCGTTTCTCGTGGGTGGCGCCGTAGCTGGCAAGCGGGTCATTGCCGACTGGCCTGGGCTCGGGTCCGCCCAACTCTATGAAGGCAGGGATCTCAAGCCGACGATCGATCTGCGGAGTGTCTTCAAAGGCGTTGCGAGGGATCATCTCGGTGTACCCGAGAGCGCGCTGTCGTCCAGCGTGTTTCCGGGATCTGATGCCATCAGGCCGAAACGGGACCTGCTAAAAGCCTGAATTTCAGGTGTTGACGGGAGCCGATCCAGGGCTGAAGAAGCGCGCCAGGACGGATTTGCCTTTTCGAATCAGGATATTCGAGGGGCCACGGGGCTCGACGAGAAAGCTTGACGGTCGAACGCTACTTAGCGTTCTTTCGGGGGGTCGGAACTTTTAGGGATAAGCGGCCTTGGCGGGCCGTCGCCCCGATCGAGCTTCGAGGCGTCGTTTTGAGCTCCGGCCAGGCGACGCGATGTCACTTTCATGGTGAAAGTACGCGGGGATCATGACGCAACGCATTTTGATTACCGGTGGAGCCGGTTTTATCGGATCGCGCCTGGCCAAGTCGCTATGCGCCGATCACGAGGTCATGGTCTTCGATAACTTTCATCCGCAGGTACATGGATATGATCGCGTCGAAGAGGCGACCGGATTGATCAGCAAGTGTCGCATCGTTCGCGGCGATGTAGCAAACGCAGAGGATCTTCGTGTCGCCATCCGCTCCTTTAATCCCGATCTGATTTATCACCTCGCCGCCGAGACTGGCACCGGCCAGTCCTATGACGAGCCGACGCGCTATAACCTGGTGAATGTGATCGGAACCAGCAATCTCATCGAGGCGGTCCGCGCCCACGGTGATCGCGTGAAACGCATCGTGCTTGCGGGTTCCCGCGCGATCTACGGCGAGGGCGCCGCGCGTGATCGTCTGGGCGCGGTGCGCAACGCGCCGCCGCGGCGGATCGAGGACATGCGGCGAGGCCGTTTCGGTTTGCAGGACGAGCAGGGTGCTGCCCTGACACCGGTTCCTACACCTGAAACGCTGCCGGCCGCTCCGACATCGATCTACGCCTCCACCAAACTGATGCAGGAATACCTCTGCACCCAATGCGTCGCCGGGACCGAGGTAGACGTCGTTATCCTGCGTCTGCAGAACGTCTACGGGCCAGGCCAGTCACTGCGGAATCCTTATACAGGCGTCATTTCGATATTCTGCCAGAAGGTCCAACAGGGGGAATGGCTCGACGTATTCGAAGACGGCGAGATCATCCGGGATTTTGTTTACGTTGACGATGTCGTGGAGGCCTTCCGGACCAGCGCTTTTTTGACATCGGCGCCGGCATTGCCTATCAACATCGGCACCGGGTCTCCGGTTTCTATCCGCTCAATGGCGAAGTCGGTATTGACGCTCTACGGACGCAATCCTGACGAACACCGCGTAACCGGTAATTTTCGCGCAGGCGACGTCCGCCATGCCGTAGCGGAAATAGGTTTGGCGCGCGATGTTCTGGGCTGGCAGCCGCGCACGGCGTTTGCGGCGGGGCTGAAGCGCTTCGTCGAATGGGCAAAGGAAAGCCAAGCAGCCTTAGCTTGACGAGGCCGCTTGCGATGCGACGAATTTACAACACGCTCGGACCGATCTGAATGAAGCGTCTGTGTATCTATGCGGCGATGGGGAAGGGAACGGAGCAGGTGCGTGGGCGATACGTCCCCTACGCCCTGAAGAAATTCCGAGAAGTCAGCGACCGCATTGTTGCCGTCACCGACATTCGGGCCGATCATCCGAATTTCAACGAGATTAATGAAGTTACCGACCTGATGGTGCGCTCTCCATCCGGGCAAATCAGCACGTCGTTGGACGGTTATCGCTTGGGGTTGGCCGCCATCAACCCGGAAGAGCTGAAGACATACGACGAGATATTATTTGTAGATACCGCTTGCTACGGTCCGATCTATGCGCTTGGCCCGATACTCGACGATCCGCGCAGGTCATCGGTCGACTTCTGGTCGGTCGGGTACTTCACCAAAAAATCAAACACCTCTATTGCCCACGAGATAAAGCTCGATCGCGTGATGACGCTGAACTTCTTTACAGTGAGTCATCGTGTTGCGGCGTCGCCGGTGTTCATGGATTTCATGCGGGCCAATACCAATTTTGGCAATGCAATCGATTATCGGGTCAGGGGCGAACATGGGCTTCATCTTGCATTGGACCGGGCAGGATTCAAATGGAACTCCTTCATCCAGCCCGAGCAAATTCATACGTCGGAACCATTGATCTACGAGGCAGCTGAGCTGGTTTCCCTTGGCTGCCCGATTATTTTGAAAGACATCTTTTCTCTCGACCCGCTGACCGTGGACATGCAGGCGATCGATTGCCGTGCGGTTTTCGAAGCGCTCAAACAAAGCGGTTCCAATTTCGATGCGAGCATGATTTGGGAAAGTATCTTGCCGTACCATCCGCTGCGCTTGATCCAGAGCAATATGGACGATTTGCGGATTTTTGAATCCGGGCCTGCCGAGGTGACAAAGAGGAATTGGGATTTTGGCGGGAAAATCGCGGTCGTCGCCCACATCTTCTACGTCGACGTACTGCACGAATTTCTCGATCTGGCTCTAAATATCCCCTGCGATTTCGATTTCTATATCTCGACTTCCTCGCAGCAACACAAGCAGCGGATCGAGGAAAAATTGAAGTCCTTCAATTGCGGAGGCAGGACGGAAGTAAGGGTGGTTGAACAGAATCGCGGCCGCGATATGTCCTCGCTGTTCATTACCTTCCGGGACGTGATGCTAAGCGGTGAATACGCGTGGGTTCTCCGGCTTCATTCCAAACGGACGCCACAGATGCCATGGCAGGTAGGACAATCCTTCAAACGGCACTTGGTCGAGAACCTGGTTCCCAGCAAGCGATTTGTGGCAAGCCTGTTCGATCTGTTGGAGCAGCCTGACTACCGAAACGTCGGCATGGTTGTGCCGCCGGTCGTGCATATCGGCTTCGGCACTCTCGGGCACTCCTGGTACAGCAACAGAAAACCGTTGGAAAAGCTCGCCAAAGAGATGAAGATAGACGTGCCGTTGGATGCGGATACGCCGGTCGCGGCCTATGGCACGATGTACTGGTTCCGTCCCAGGGCTTTAGAGCTCATGTTCCGGTATGACTGGAAATGGGAAGATTACAATCTCGAACCAAATCATATCGACGGCGGCCTGGCGCATGTGCAAGAACGGCTTCTTTGTTATTGCGCCCAGCAGCAAGGATTTAGAACTCTGGCTGTGATGTCGGCTGGCCAGGCTGCCAAGAATTATCTGAAGCTCGAATATAAGCATCAGGTCTTGTCGAGTTGCTTGCCGGTCCGCGATATTCGTCTGCAGTATCGGCTCGCAAAAAGGGTAAATTGGCAAAAAGCGAAGAGCTACTACGCCCGGTTTCTGGACCTTTTGGAAGCGAACGATGAGCGCTTCCGCCGTATCGCTCCAAAGCTTTGGGCGCGAACCAGATCGACGGTGGACGTCGTCTGGCCCATGCTGAAACGGTTGGAGAAGTGAAGGATATCGTGGTCCGCGAGGAAGAATTGCTCTGCGAGTTCGTCGTGGAAGGTGTAGTGAAAACAGAGCTGAAATAATCTAACAGGTAATACGCAGTAAGGAGGCAGAAGCCGATGAACATGCAGGCAGCGGATCAGGCAGACAGCAAGGAAGATATGCCGACGTGCGTCGTCGGGCTCTATTCCTTCCCGCGCTCCGGGAACACCTGGCTTCGTCAAATCGTCGCCTCGGCGCTCGATATTCCAGCGAATATGTTACAGCGGTTCGTAACGGACATGGCCTATGGGCAGATCGTGACCCACCCGATTGTCTACGAAGACAAGGAATTTTATTTCTATAAGTCACACCACAAGCAGCTCGTGACGGAACATCGCGGTCAGACGATCAGGACCGACAAGATCGTCTATATCTATCGGCACCCGCTCGATGTGTTTCTGTCATATCTTAATTTCGCGTCAAAAAATGTGAACTCAAAGGTCGGAGAAGTGCTGCAATTTCAGATCGACAGCGTCGAAAAGCTGTCGAAGGAGGAGTTAGGAGCGCTGTTTTCGGTTTTTATGAGCTACGGCACGATTACGCCGCAGAACCGCGCTTATGGCGGTTATTTTGAGCATGTGGACAATGCCTTCGCACTGCGCGAGAGCGGTGCCGACATTCACATCATGCGCTATGAGGATCTGCTGAATAATTTTGTGCCCACGGCGGGTAAGATGTTTGAGTTTCTCGGCATACCGGTGGCCGACATACAAGCCATCCACGGCGAAGCCGACAAGCGCACGGCCCAGGACGGCAAGTTCTTCTGGAAGCGGCAATCGAAGGTGCATGAGGAATTCCTCACGAAGGACCAGATCGCCGCTTTCAACAGCACCTTCCGCGACAAGCTGGTCGCCCTCGGCTATCCGCCGGAATAGCCGGCCAGAAGCGCCAGGCGCCATCCAGGCGTCTGGCTTCCCAGATCACATCTACCTGACCAGGATTCCGCGACCCTCCGAATTGGCGCGCTATGACGCAGGCGCGGGCCGGAAAGGCCGCGTCAAGCCGGTTGTCTGGGGACCAGCCGTCGCATTATGTTTCGCGAGCCGTGCGTCGGACGCGGCGCGCGGCGTAAGCAAAACGGCCCTGGGAGGGACATGTGACCAGCAAAATGACTTCAACCCTGTATGCAGGCGTTTTCGGCCTCTTGGGCCTTGCTTTCGGGCTTTCACCGGCCTCGGCGCAAGCGCCGTCCTGGATCATCCCCGAGCTTCTGCAGGCGGCCAAGGCGGAGGGGACGCTGACGATCTACTCTTCGATGAACGAGCAGGAAGGTCTTCCGCTCTGGAAGAAATTCGAGGAAGCCACCGGGATCAAGACAGAATACGTCCGCGCCAACGATAACGCCCTGATGGCGCGCACCGCCATCGAGCGGCGGGCGCAGCAGCGCAGCTGGGATGTGGTTGTCAGTACCGTGGTCAGCCGTTTGCCGCAGGATTTCCTGCTGCCGATTGATCCGCCGCAGGCCAAGGAGATCAAGGCGCAGGCGCGCGACCCGAACCGGCGCTGGTATGGCGTCTACGCCAATTACAACACGCCAGCCTATAACACCAAGCTGGTCAAGGAGTCCGACCTGCCGAAGAGCTACGAGGAATTTGCCACGAAAAAGGAATGGGCAGGGAAGATCGCGATCGATGTCACCGATGCTCATTGGCTTAATGCGATGTATATCCATTACGGCGAGGAAAAGGCCCGCAAGATCGTCAGCGATATCGTCGCGAACCTGAATCCGGTGCTGGTCGATGGCCATCTGGCGCTGGCGCGCTCGGTAGGCGCAGGAGAATATTGGCTAGCCCTCAATAATTACGCTTCGCTGACCTCGAATGTGAAAATCGCCGGCGGCGATACGGATTATTGGGTGCTGGAGCCGGTCGCGCTGTTCTACGGCCAGGTCGGTGTCAACACGCTGGCGCCGCATCCCAATGCAGCCAAACTCGCCGCGAATTTTCTCCTGAGCAAAGAAGCGCAAGAGATGTTGCCTAAAGCCGGCCGGCTGCCGGTGCGGGCAGACGTGACGCCGAACCCGCCGGACTCCTTCACGCGCCTGGAGTCCAAGAAGGTCATTCTGATCCAATTCTCGGGCGAAGAAGAAAAGAAATGGCTGAAGCTCTTCCAGGACCTGTTCAGGCCGAGATAGAGTGTTGAACCAACACTCAATTTTTCCAACCGGACTGCCCGGGAGTTATCGCAAGTGAGTCTCGCAAGTCCCAGCATGCCGTGGCTGGCGGGCTCGCCGTTCGGCTGGCTGACAAGGATTCGCCTTTCGCATCTGCTGCTTGTGCTCTGTGTCGCGGTCGTCGGCTGGCTGGTCTTTGTGCCGCTGTCCGCGCTGCTTTTGACGGCATTCACCGAAGACAACATCTATGGCTTCGGCGCTCCGACTTTCGATAATTTCATTGAGGCCTATTCGAGCTGGCACATCCTGCGGCTGTTCGGAAACTCGCTGCTCTTTGGCTGTGGCACGGCGATTACCGCCTTGGTCATGGGCGGTCTTGTTGCCTGGGTAGTGGAACGCACCGACGCTCCCGGCGGTGAGTTCTTCCATAGTCTCGCGCTGCTGTCCTTTGCCGTGCCTGGCTTGCTCACCGCCATGGCATGGATTTTCGTCCTCAGCCCGAACATCGGCTGGTTGAATACCGGCCTGAAAAATTATTTTGGCTTTTCGGCTTCGCCGATCAACATCTACACCATGGCTGGAATGATCTGGGCGCTGTCCAGCCATTACTTTCCGCTTGCCTATCTTGCGCTGGGGCCGGCTTTCCGGGTGCTGGATGTGCGCATGGAGGAGGCCGGGCTGGTGTCCGGCAGCCGCTACTGGCAAATCCTGTGGCGGATCACTTTTCCGCTGTTGCGGCCGGCGATCCTGTCTGCGCTGCTCTTGCTCTTCATCCTCGGCATCTCCTCCTTCGAGGTGCCGCGGCTGATCGGCCGGCCCGGCCGTATCGACGTCTTCACCACGGAGATCCAGGCGGCAACCAGCGGCGCGCCGCCGTCTTTCGGCATCGCCAGCGCGCTCAGCATTACGCTTCTCTTGGTCTGCCTGGCCGCGATCCTTTTCTATCGGCGGGCCACGCGCGATGCCGAGGCTTTCGCCACCATTACCGGGAAGGGCTATACGCCCACCCGTATCAGGCTCGGCCCGTGGCGCTGGCCGGTCGCGCTTGCCACCGGGCTACTCTTCCTGGCGGCGCTCGGCCTGCCGCTGCTGACGCTTGTCTGGCAATCCTTCTTCCGCAATCTGGCGCCGTCAATGTTTGCGTCGGATCTGCCTTTCACCCTGGATAATTACAAATTCATCCTGAGCTATCCGATCTTCATATC
>DASSPI010000073.1:0-4892 GCA_035699705.1 Xanthobacteraceae bacterium | reverse complement strand
GGGCATAAGACGTCAAGCCCGTCTCCCACTCCGCAATGAGCTGGCGCAGCTTGCCCGTATATGGAGGGCGACGGCTAACGTTTGTTCCGAGACTGCCCGCATGATTTGCCGTCTGATCGGTACAAAAAGGGGCGCCGTTGCGGCGCCCCTTAAAGGCACTTATGCAGCCGCGCTCAACGACCAGCCTGCGCTACGTCCGTTATGATTACGGGCGTGTCGCGCCCGGCACGCGTGTCCCAGTTGAACTGGGACTGCGAGCCGCCGATCGTACCGGTCCTGACCAGCTGATTGAAACTCCACGCGTCCGTCGGAGCCGATGGATCGATCTGGGTCGAGGAGTAGTCGCCCCAGCGGCATGACCCGCGGAAGCCGGTCCCGGTCGTGTTGCAGGGTTTGGTGCCTGCGCTGCCGCCGAGAATCGTGAACTGGTTGGGTGAGGTCGCAATCGTATTGAACACCCAGCCCGTGCTTGATGAGTTTGGGCCTCTGAAGACCAGGTGGGCTGCCCTGCCGATCGCACCTCCCGACGGACAGGTTCGCGAAGCGGTGACGAAGGCAAGCGAGCCCGTCGCCGACGAGTTGGTGTCGATCGAGGGATTGAACACGCGGTCGGTGCCGGTGCAGCCGGTTTGAGCTGTTGCCAAATTGCGCCGGAACAGCAAGCTTCCCCCGGTCGAGACCTTGTAAAGACGCACGATCGCGCGACCACTGGAATTGACCGTATGAACGTTCCACAGCGAGCCGAAGATCTGCTTCGAGGCCGACTGGAAGCGGCCATCGAGCGTGTCGAGTTTTTGGCCGTTCGGCTGGGGCGCATCGGGCGGCGCGGTCCAGAATGGAATAATAATGCTGGACAGAGAGGTCAACGTATCAGTCATGCCCGAGCCAGACCCGGAAGGCGTGAGCCTCAGCCGGCGGATCGTGAACCCGCTGCCGGCACCGGTAGAAAGGATGAACATGGATGTTCCGAAATCGCCTTGAATCGCCGGCGCCATGGAGAAGGGCAAGCTTCCGCCGCGGAAGCACCTGGCGAAGACCGGCGCCGTGCCATGCAGCGCTGCCTTGTCGATCGAGAGCAGCGTAGCCTGGCTGAAGGAGCCGGTTCGGCTGGTGAAGTTGTTCGAGGTGACGACGGCCCTCGTATTATTATAGCCGAGATTGGGGTAATCGTAGAAGTTAGCGTGGGAGGCCTTACAGAAGAGACTGCCGGTACTCACCCGACTGAGGACGAAGCGGATGCGCCGCCAGGTAGTGCAGGAACTGGTCCGGGAAGAGGCGACGTAGAGAAACTGATCCGTGTTGCCGCTGTTTCGCGACTCAACGGTGACGATGCAGCGGCCTGCCAGACGATCATATACGACGCGGGGGTCGAACAGGCTCTCTGCGGCCGGGATTGTAAAGCCGCTGAAGAAGCTCTTCAGCGACATCGAACTGACCAGGGCGCAATTCGATTTGTTCCTGATCATGATGTCGCTGTTCGTCACTTCGATGATATTGGTCGGGGTTGCCGCACCGTGAACATCTGACGGCGCGCTGCCGGTGCCCCCGTTCATCGTGCAGCTGATCGAGATCACCTTCGGTGACCGATCCGAAGATACTGGCGCTTCGCCAATGCTGTCCGCGCCGTCACCGTCATCGCCAGCAAGATTCTTCAGTTCTTCCAGTTCGGCGTCGGATATTGCACTCAGACGCGGAGCTTCATTCACTGCGGCGTCGGCGGAATCCGCGGCGGACGATCGGGAGTCGCCTGCGGGCATCGTCAACACACCCGATGCCTGTTCGGCTTTTTGTTTCTGTGACGTGACGGCCGCTTGGGCGTTGATGCCTCCGGCCCCGATAACGCAAATGCTTAACGCCGTGACAGCGGTTGCTGTCTTCCATTTCAACGTTTGCATGACTTGCCCCTGAGCCGGTGGCGCTCCCCGGCCACGTCCGGATGAAGACCGATCGCGCGCCCTGTCGGCCTCCCGTTTTTTTCGGAGCGGGACATCATCATAACACCGCGCCACGTTTGCATCTGCAGCAAAATGCTAAGTTGAGTTTAGCGCGATTTTTAGCAAAGGCGCACGAAGCCGCGTGCCGTCAGATATGTTTGTTTCGGCCAACGTGCTGGGACTTCGGTGAATTCCGCATCGTCCGCCCGTTGCATACAGTTGCGACGTGAATTGTTTCGCAGTGCCAGAAAGTGAAGTTCACGAAATTGTGCGGGCGTCAGTTTTCAGACGGTCGTCCTCGCCGCTCGTGGTTCTCGTGTCTTACCGACAAGCCAGAACTTTAGCTTGAAGGTTGGTCGCGTGCGGCTATTCACGCGAACCAGCGTCGATTGGAACGACCCCTATCCCTGGACAGTGGAGGATAGAGGCGGCTTCCGATCAGGCCGGCGCTCATATCCGAGACCGGAGCCGCGCGGGTGTTTTAACGGGCGCTCGTCGTCTTCCGGATCATGCGCTCGGCCGGCTCTTTTCCTTTGTGGAGCAGCCCGCGCTCCACAGGATGACGACGGCGCGATGCGCGCGGAATTATTGGCGATTCCTTCGCGCTGCGCCGCGAGACCGCCGCATTTGCCCCCCCACGATGTGACGAGATTCGACTCCGAAATCCACGGGGTCGAGGGAGATTGGGATGGTTGAGCAGTCGAAAGCAAAATTAATCGCCGACCACATCATCGCGGAGTGCCAATCGAATGAACCCGCCGTCGACTCACGGTCGGCGTTAATCGCCATAACCCGGGCGACCGGAGAATTTCTGGCGCATTTTGAGGCGAGCGCGCCGGATGCGGTGCATCTCTACATGACCGCCTTGCGCACAAACCTTCGAGCCGCCCGACACATGCACGGCGGTAACCCAAAGAGAAAGGTACCAATGCCCGGGCTGTCGAGTGCCAAGGATCGGTCCTCAATCTAGCTTCACCGTCCTGGGGCAGCAGAGCGTCTCCCGTCGGCGAGGGGTTGAATGGCTCCGCGCTTACAGCCTCGTCTGCGGCCTCACGCTTCACGCGCGCCAATAAGACGTGGGGCCTCGCATATCTCCCGCAGCTCCGCAATCAGTCTAGGTCCGCTCCGAAGACGAAAAAAATACAGCGGTCCTGACGCTTTCAGAATAGGCGAAGGGCAGAGCAACGTCGGCCATCGGTTGTTGCCGTCTCGGCGTGATGTTCAGACTGCCATCTGGTTCAGTGGTTGCTAATCCCGACAGCATTCTTGGGCCGGAGCAGAGCTTGGACGCGCGCTAACGATCCCTTAACCATGATGGAAATATCGTTGAGTCCGGGATGGGGACAAAGCAATTTGCAGAAGGAGCAAAATGATGGACTCTCCGGTGTCTCCAGAGAATCGCGAGCAATCGCTGCATGCGGACGCGAAAGCGACGCCAGAGATCAGCCCGCAAACGAGGAATAGTGTCGAAAGAATCAGATCATCCATCGCGCAATCAACGTCAAATTCGATCGAGGGTCTTGAAAAGCTAACGTCCGAACTCCAGGAACTTCAGCAATTTCTGAAGTCCGAGGTCGAGCGCGTGCAGGGTGAGATCGAGAGCGCGTTGGGCGGAATCAACATTATAGTAGAGACTATTGCTCCATGGAAAAGCCCCGCGTCTCCACTGGCGCCTCAAACAAGCGGCCGCGGTATTCGGAAGGTTTGAGCCATGCCAGCGCCCAGCGCTGCGGGAGTCGGAGTGGATTGCAATCTTCTCGAAAATCGCTGCGGGAAATAAAAACGCCCGCAGATTTGTGCGGGCGCAACTTCAACTGATGGCAATTGATCTACCACATGCCCGACGACCGGACAACAAAATCGCCACGCCGCGCTGATGGCCTGTCGATTGTGGCGATTGGTCAGCGCGGCGGGTGACTGTCGCCGCCGGCATCGTGCCAGTGATCGCGCTGTACTTCGCCCTGCAGCACCGGCTCTTCTTCGTCGCCGAGCTCGGCCCAGCGCCGTCTTTTCTGCCTTGCCACGACCACGGCGGCGACCGTCCCGAGGATGGTGATAAAGACCCAGAGCCAGCTCTCAAAATTCAATCCGAAGAACAGTGCTGGCGCCGGCATGAATCCCCTGAACGTGTCTGTGACCGATGGCAATTACCTATCGCATGCCCGGCAGGCCGACAAGCGGAGAACCGCGCGGTGAGAACTTTCATCCGCGAAGCGCGTCAACCTGATTTTGCTTACCCTGCGCAAGCGGTCGGGCCTGGTTTGCACGGCGATGTTGTTTGACGGTTGCCGGTCGCGCACCGGCTTGCTTGATCGCCGCTGCCGCCGTTTTGGCGTTGTATCGGCTTCGGCATCCTTCCCTGCGGGCCGGAACTGACCAGCAATCCGCGAAATAAGGGAAGAATCCGACTTTACGGCATAATTATACCGTGCATAAAATTCGGTGGAGCCAACGGGTAAAGACAGAAACGCCGTTGAGCCAATGAGGGGGGATGTCATGAAACGCGCATTTGCTTCCGCGACCTTGCTCGCTTTGTTTGCTTCTCCGGCCGCCGCCCTGACGCTGTGGCAGGGCGACATGTTTGTCACGGCCATCAGCGAAACCAATCCAGGCATTTCATGTAAAGCCGTCAATGTGGCGGTCGGCGATTTTAATCGCTCCGTGTTTCGCCCGAAGAATTTGACGGACAATGGACCGAACGATCTTCTGTCATTTGTTGGATCTCGAAGCGCGGTTCAGCTTGTCCCCACGGCGCCGGCAGGCGGCACGCTGGATGGCGCGACCGCCGGTACGGTCCGCATCATTTACGGCTCGGCCGGATTCAACCAGTTTGCCGGCGTCGCATTCAGCGGCGCGAACGTGGTACCGCCGGCGCCGCTGGCAGGTACGGCAATCGTCACGATCCAGATAACGATTGCCAATGTTTTCAGCAAAAACGCGGCCACGCCGTCGGGCTGT